>JBHIXQ010000171.1:0-5477 GCA_041984705.1 Leptonemataceae bacterium
TTCTGGAGGTCCGACAGTCCCATCTAGATATAGCGCAACTGAAACCCGAAATTCAGTCAGTTCTCAAATCCAGGCCGGAAGGCCAGGTTCTGACCCTGTGCGAAATTCAGTATGCAGACAGACCTTCTGAGGTGGACGAATCCGAGGATTTTTTCGTTTTCTGGTAGAAGCCCTTGAAAAGGCTTTACCATCCATGGCTCAAAAACGACTGAAATATCCATCTCACTGGTTGCAGGCTCATGCAGAAGGTCGCAAGATCTCCATGGCTACATGCTATGATTTTGCATTTGCAAGACTCATTGCTCGCTCCTCTGTGGATGCGATTCTGGTCGGGGATTCCATGGGCATGGTGGTCCAGGGAAAGAGATCCACGGTTCCTGTTACCCTGGATCAGATCATTTACCATGCAGAAATGGTTCGCAGGGGCGCACCGGAAAAGTTCCTGATTGTGGATATGCCTGCCGGAACCTATCATTCATCCGTGGAAGCTGCCATCGAAAATGCAATGCGCATCATGAAGGAAACGGATGCAGATGCACTGAAGCTGGAAGGATCGACGCCTTTTCTGATTCAAGTGATTACGAGGATGGTAGAATCGGGAATACCGGTAATGGGACATTCAGGGCTCACACCTCAAAGCGTCCTTACTGCCGGTGGTTTTCGCGTACAGGGCAAAACATCCGATTCGGCTGCATTGCTGAAGGAAGCGGCCCTTTCCCTTCAGGCTGCCGGATGCTTTGGACTGTTACTTGAGCTTGTGGAGGCCAATGTCGCAAAAGAGCTTACAGCGCAGCTCAATATTCCCACCGTCGGCATCGGTTCCGGCGCAGATACATCTGGCCAGGTACTTGTGCTTCACGATATCCTGGGACTGGATCCGGATTTCTCCCCCAGGCATACTAAGAAATACGCGGATCTGGCCGATCCCATCATTCAGGCATTCGATCAGTATTCACAGGATGTGCAAAAGGGAGTTTTTCCCGGACCGGAAAACTCCTTCTACGCAGAATAATGCAGGCCACCACGTCCGCTGCGGGTATACCTGCTCCTCCCGTGTTTAGGCGAACCTCCGCACTTTCTCCTGGCAGTCACCCCCACTGAATTCGGCTTTGCACCGTCCCATCGTGTTCAGGCGAACCTCGGTGGGCGGGTATCAAGGTAAAGTGCTTGCAAAATCGAATTCGGGAGCCCAGGGTCTTAATATGCTCTATCTGCAAAAGGCTCTGGCTTTGCTTTTGGTCGTAGTGCACATTGGATTGCTGGCCTGGGCGGTCATTGGTTTGCTGGAATTTCACCCGGACTGGAATCTTACAAATATTTCGAATCCTCTGTTTGGCCGGGCCATGCTCATGTGGCAATGGCTCCTGGTGCTTTTGGCCTCCCTCGCCTACCTTGCAGGCTTCCTGACGCGATTCTCGAATTTGCCGGAATGGATGGCCATCCTCTACAGTCTGATGGCACTTACCTGTGCCTACCAGACTTTCTTCATTCTGAAGCATGAAGCTCGATTCTGGCAGATGGGTCTGGAGT
Source organism: Leptonemataceae bacterium (assembly GCA_041984705.1). GTDB lineage: Bacteria > Spirochaetota > Leptospiria > Leptospirales > Leptonemataceae > UBA3465. The sequence goes on from JBHIXQ010000171.1 coordinate 1,531, forward strand.
TTATAGAATATGCAGTTATTCTATGGATTCTGTTTCGCCTGGAATGGTTTCAGGAATGGCTCAGAAGAGTGTAGCCGCATTTTCGGGCGAGCCAGATGCTATCGCATCCATTCTTGCTGGATCTGATCCGTGCTAATAGACGATGGCAGAGATTTCTCGTAGCTTTCCTTCTGAAATTTGCGGATTTGCTCCTGCACTTCCTGAGGAAGTTCGCTAATATCCCTTTCTTTTGGCAGCTTGCTTTCCATACTGTAATAGATATCAGTGGCCAGAGTCATGCCAGGAGTTTGCGAAAGCTGCTGAGAGTATTCATCGTAAAGCATATCCTCAAAAATGTCCTGACGATTCCCGCCGTATAATGGGTTGTCCTCTTTGTTCACGGTCTTTCGCATGCTATCCAGCATCATATCCATAAACAGTGCCTGGAATTTCTGCGCAGTCTCATAGAGCTTCTTTCTTTCTCCCTTCAAGTCCAGCTTCGCCGGGTCCGGTCTGGTTTCGATATTGGAAGAACTATGTCGACCCTGCAGTTCCTGCGGAATGGGTTTATCCAGAGAGATATCCATATTTATAACTTCGGTCTGAATTTAAAAAGCTAAAGCAAAAGGAGACGTAATTCCTGCAAGGCTTCCATGAAGCTAAATAAAAAGGAACGGGGAAGCTGCAAGATCGGGAAAGGCTACAGGAGCGAATTAAGAGCGCTGGACGCGGCCGCGCATGGGTTTCACCGGGCCCGGGCTTTGCATCAATTGCAGGAAGCCGGGCTCATGCAATCCAGGTGGATGAGTAGATTTTCCTCCTGGCCCTGTACCCGCCGAACTACAGGCGCCTGAATCACATTACAACGAGCTCAGCATGCAGAGCACCGGAATCTCGCAATGCTTCCAGAATGGATATGATGTCCTGCACGGTAGCTCCCATTTCATTCAGGGCTTCAACGATCTCAGTTATGGAGGCTCCAGAGAATTCCTTTGTGGTTTCCCTGGATTTTTCATTACCAGCAGGGGGCGCTACATACACTCCCTGATACGCTTCCCTGGATGAATTTATCTGTAGCTGAATTCCACCCCGGGAAATGGCCACCGGATCCACCCGAATTTCGCCACCCATTACTATGGTTCCCGTTCTCTCATTGATTACCACTCGAGCAGGATAGCTGGGTTGCACTCTTAGCTGCTCTACCCGGGCAATCCAGGTTACCGGCTCTTCATTTTCAGGAACCGTTATCACTACAGACGATCCATCGATGGTGGCCTTTAGCTCTGGAAAGGAGCTCTGAACCTTTTTATACACTCGATCCAGGGTTGTAAAATCGAAGGACTTGAGCTGGATTCGAATTTCCCGGCTTTTGAAGAGACTTTCCTGGAGATCCTTCTCCACCATGGCTCCGTTCAGCACAACACCTACTGTACGCCCTGCATCATCGTTTTTGTTTCTACGATCCGTAGCGCTGATGACTCCCTGAGCCACAGCATAGATCTTATCGTTGCCTGCCTGTAGCGGAGTTTGAATCAATACACCGTTCTCGAGGCTCTTCGCATCTCCAATGCTGGAAACAGTAACATTGATCCGGTCCCCTTTACGGGCAAAGGGCGGAATCTCCGCAGTCACTATTACAGCTGCGATATTGCGGGCTCGAAGTTCCTTCTCCGAGAAGTTCTGGCCCAGGTTTCCCAGGAGATTTTGAATGGATGTACTTGCCAGCGTGCTTCGGGTGTCTCCGGTTCCCGGTAATCCCACTACGATTCCGTAGCCCAGAAGCTGGTTTGTGCGAATCCCCTGGATTCGTGCAAGATCCTTCAGGCGAACTCCATCTTCTTTTGAAGACGGTTCCTCGGCCCGGGAGTCCACGCTTCCCAGAAGCAGGGCGCCCAGAACAAGCAGCACCAGAGCAAAGCGACGAGTGGCCTGGCCTTTCGCACTGGCAATATTGGAGGCATGGGCTCTCATTGACTGACCTCCCCACTCTCTCCCAGAATCCGATTCAAATATTCGAGCAGTATTCTCTGTTTCTCAGCATCACTCAGTTCGGCGCTGGGCTGCGGAGGATCACCAGGATTCTCTCCTGGATTCTGTTTCATCTGAATGTTGTCTCTTTGAGCATCCGGGCCGCCCTGGATTACAACCTGCAGATCCGCAACACGGGATGAGTGAACGGTTTTACCCGGCATAATGTCCCCTGCATTGATTCTGCCGGTGACCTGAACGGCCTGTCTGGCGGTACCCTGCTGGTAGGCCAGAAGCTTTGTTCCACTGAACGTAACTGTGCCCGTATTTTGATCTATGCTCTGGATGGTCACGGCCAGATCCATCACCAGTCGTCCCCGACTACGAATGCGAGCGTCCTTCTTTTCTGTTATGGTCCGGGTATCATCCGCCGGCGGCAGGAACTCAAAAAGCTTGGAATCGGGTGCCATTTTGATCTGCACTTCATCCATTAAATCCCCTTCCAGGAGATAATCCACAACCATGGGCTCGCGAATCTGGAGCTTGAGGATTTCTCCTTCTCGCAGCTCTATTGAAATACCATAAGGATTCTTATCCTGCCACAGATCCTCGGCGCTTAACAGGCCGCTTTTCAACAGGAACGGAAACAATAGCACGGCCAGGCTGGCCACCAGGATGGTGATGATCTGCGATTTTCGCTGGGCACGAATGGAGTTTCTTCGATTCTGCTCTCTTTCAGGGCTCATATATTACGCTCCTGTCCGATGCAATACGAGCTTTCTTGATGACTGTCTTGTTATTGAAGGCCAGTATCCGGACCGGAATCTCATCGCCTACGTTTCCATCGCCGTAGGCCACACATCGAATCTTCAATACCAGTCCAGGCTTCTGATAAATCAAATCCAGACTCTGTCCCCGGCGAATGTCTGGAGTTTCCTGGATATCCGGTGCCTGAAGCACCTGACCCTTTCGCACAGGACCATTCAGTTTCCAACCATAGATATTCTGACCGGAGAAATCTTTGAGTTTTCCATCGGTATAGCGAACTTCAAGTATATAGTCCCCTTCTTTGATGGTCTCTCCAAACTTGAGATCTCTCTGTGCCACAGGCACCCGCACCTTCTGCAATACACGCACCGGAACAACCTGGCGATGTAGAATCCTTTTTCCATCTTCCGGGTCCATTACATCTACCGTAATGTTTCGATGACCGGCACCAGGCTGAAGTCCGGAAAACTTGATAAGTGATCGGAGTTTGGAATTATAGAGCATCCCCTTCTTCGCCTCAATGCGATAGGTGCCCTGACCATGGATGCTATTTTCCAGTATTCCTTCGAAGAATTCGCCCGTTTCGGAGGCCGACATTTTTTCTGTTAGAGGAATCACCCAGATTCCTTTTCCGTAGACTTTGCTTTCAATACCGCCGCTTTGAAGTAGCGCTTCTTTGAGTCGATCATCCGACAAATAGATTGGCGACTCCAATTTCTCCATTACTACCTTTTCTGCGAATCGAGATGATGATGCATCCAGCTGTCCTAGATGCGAAAGTCTGACAGGAAAGCTCTCTACGACGGCCACTGGCTTGAGGCGAAGTACAAGAGTGGGATGCCCCTGGTTGGAAAAACTCTGAGTTTCAGCGCCAATGTTACTCGCTGAAAATGCAACTACAGAGAAAAGCGAAAGAGACCAGACCAGGACCCAAAACAGAGCCGCTCCCCCTGGAGTGCGAGTCCGCACCCTGTACTGACTGGATGGACTGATTTGAAATAGCATGGCAGGATTTGTTGAAGTAAGTGCAAGCACCAACCGGGTTCCAGTGAACCATCTGAAAAAAAGGCATCCGAAGCGTGAGCTTCGGATGAAACACAGGATACGCGGTCTTGGAAAAAACACAGTACTGCACCTGCGCAATTAGCGCTTCATGGATATGGCTGTGCCCAACATAGAATCAGACGTCATTACGGCCCGAGAGTTCGACTCATATGCACGTTGAGCAACAA
>JBHIXQ010000171.1:5509-5755 GCA_041984705.1 Leptonemataceae bacterium
TTTCTTCTACCAGCTTCACATTGGACATTTCCAGAAAGCCCTGTAGAATGGAGCCCATACCATCCAGCCCTGGAGTTCCCTGGATCTCCGGCCCGGAAGCAACAGTCTCTTTGAAAAGGTTCTGCCCGATGGCCTGTAAACCCGCAGGATTCACAAACCTGTAAAGATCAATCTGGCCGATTCTTGTAGGTCGAATATCATCCCCTACCTTAACAGTAACCTCACCGTTCTCACTGATTTGCAAAG
>JBHIXQ010000172.1:0-230 GCA_041984705.1 Leptonemataceae bacterium
GGCGAAGACCTACGGTACCATGATTGTAGCGGTCATTGTGTCCGTGGCTTCCTACTGGATCGATCCTTCCCGCCCGGAGGCCAATGTTATGGCCTACTTCCTGGCTACGAGCTTCTACGAAGCCATCATCAAGCGAATCAAAGCCAATTTCCAGGGACCAGAAGTATGAGCCAGTCGGTACTGAGCAGAGCGGCAGAGGTCGCCGTGGAGACAATCACGGAAACGCTCCA
>JBHIXQ010000172.1:240-5735 GCA_041984705.1 Leptonemataceae bacterium
GGATGAGCGGGCCTACTACCAGGAACAATATCCTAAGGACCAGCTATTCCTCCATCACACGGATGGTCGAACTTCGGCCGCCGCCAGTGCCCGCTACCTGGAAGGATCCTCTATCAAGACCCGGGTAAGCGGGGATAGCCGGGGGCAGCACTATTCCGTCGGGGTACCATGGTGGGTGGACCGGGATGGCACGACAATCAGGACATTCGATGACCGATGCTGGGCACACCACAACGGCACGGGGCGCAGAGGAGCCCGAAGGTCCATTGCCATCGAGCTGGAGAATCTGGGCTTCATCAATGAGCGCGGAGGTAACTTCTACAATCGATACGGGGAAGAGATCGCAGAGGAACAGTATCCCATCCATGAGCATCCAGAACCCTGGAGAGGAAGCCGCTTCTATGAAGCCTACACGGATGCCCAGGTGGACAGCCTGATTCTCTTGATAGATGATATCTTGCGGCGGCATCCAGGGATCCCCCGAAGAATCCCGCAGAACTTCTTTCCGGAAGTTCCCCTCACCCGCACCCAGCTCGCCCGCTTCAAGGGGATTCTGGCTCACACATTCACGGTCGGATACATTCCGAAACGCTACGCCAAATATGATGTGAGCATTGCCCTTCGGCCGCATATGGATCGAATATGCAGGGCACTGAAGCTGCAACGAGTGAGGATCTAAACAATACCCCACATCCGTTTAGCCTTGCACCACCCTGAGGCGATCCGATCCCGAGAAACGGATTGACATTTTCCGCCCTGGACAATATAATAGTGGTGAACCACTGAAAGCGCGAATGCGCTGTAGGTGGTGTTTCTTTATTTGGGGTAGACTACAATTCCAAACCGATCCGTTTTCGATGCCTTTAGGTTCAATACCGGCTCGAGCCTCCTCAACCACCGATCCAATCGTGCAGAGTTGACCAAAGGAGGGATTCTTCCAGCCAAATTACCAACTCCCAATTGCAAAAGCTTATGCATATAAACAATGTAGGCCGCGCAATCGCACGCTTGTAGAAAGTAGCTTTCCCCGGAGTCCTTCGGCAGGGGATCTTCGAGGAGCCTTGTAATCTTTCTGTTGACTGCTCCACCGAAATGCGACGGCACGAAATTTACTCTCTGAATCCGGCGGCTCGTTGACCTCATTTTTCCGACTCGACCTTCATCGGTTATGACCAAGAACTTCGCCGTTGGGTCCCTATTGCTGAGGTCATTTTCCATCCTCTGAATTGAATAGCTGAGTGCGCTGTCTAAGACACCATAATCGCCCCTCTGGATAGCGTGCTTGTTTATCACCACGTTCACTATCCGTACGTCCAATCGGGATATTTCATTAACAAAAGCTTCAATAATGGCGACGCGCTGGCGGCCCGATAGACTCAGGCTCCTGTAATCCCCCTTATTAAGGAGAAGCTCTTTCGTGTGAATCTCCCATTTCAAGGGAAACTTGTATTTTTTCGTCAGCCTTTGCCGGAAACTGCGCAGTCGCTCATATTCTTGCTGCCACATGGCCATATGCACCATGATTCCGGATAGGACGAACAATGGAGATGAAAATTGCGGATAGCCATCGTCACCCGACTCATCGTAGTATACAAGATACATGGAACCAATTCGACTTCCTGGGCAACGGAATGCAAATAGAATGCAAAAGAACGGCCACCGAACGGCGACACAATTACAGTGTTAGCTGCTTCGCAGTTTACGAATGATTCGATCCAACTCTTCCACAGCTACCTGGCGATCCGCCTTTGAAAGCTTTTCCAGCTCTTTCTCGAACTTGGACAATGTACTGAATGCGCTCTGACTCTTTTTCCGGTCCTGGGCCAGAACCTTCTTTGCCGCCTGGATATCCTTCCGCTCCACCCTGCCCTTTGCCAGTTTTGCTGCTTCATCGTAGAGGTTCTTATAGCGCTGAAGCATCCTGGGCTGAATCCCGGTCTTTTCTACGAGTTCATCGAGGTGATAGTTCTGACCCCGCTTTCGGCTGAAGTAATCGGGGTATGTGTCGGCCAGCAGGAGCACTTTGCCTTCCACATCATTCTTCTTTGCGGTGATGTTGTCGCCACCCAGGGCCAGCAGCTCTTCCTCCTTTGAGAGCTTTCTGGTAACGTAACGGACCGGGACTTTTTCATCTCCGCGCTCTATAGCGATTTCTTTCCGAACGTGGCCACCGAGAATCTTGCCCCCGGCCTGCCAGTTATTTGGATCGTCTGGGAGAAAAATGATCGGCTCCAGGATCCCGGACAGATCGATGGAGGCCTTTACCTCGGCTTTTTTCTTGGGATCGTTGGAGAAGTACCGGTAGTTGTCTTCATGATCCCGGAGCAGATTAGGAGAGAGCTCCCGGACCGGAGACAGAAATTTCTCCTCGATAGAAAACGACATTGTGTCGTTTTCCTGGAGCCCCCGGCGCTTTAGTCCGCCCGAGATATTGCCTCTGAGAGTCTTCTTGCTCACGACAACTCCTTACTCAGCCTGTGAAACTGCTCTTCCGAATCGGATCCAGAGGGCAGGGGACGGCCCCGACCCAGGGCTGTTTTCACCACCCCTTTACGGAGAATCGATGCCCTTGAGAACTCCACTTCCCCGTCCATATCCTGGCGCAGTTTTTCATCCTCAGACCCTGAGACGATAGAAGGCACCACAAGCAGCCTCTGGGATCCCCCGCTCTTCCGGGCTTTCGCCACCTCATCAATAAGCATCCCAACTCCCTGGACCGCCCATCGATCATAGGTCATTGGAGAGAGGACAATATCTGCCATGTTGATTGCCTGGCGGAATTCATAGGATAGCCCTGGAGGAGAATCCACAATCGCATAATCGTATTCCAGGCACCGCACTTCTTTAGCAATCCGCAGCATTGCTCCCGGGTCCCCTGCCATTTCAATCCCGGCCCGATGCAGATGCAGGGTAGATGGGATACAGTCGATCCCGAAACCTGTCTCCCAGATGAGCTCGCGTGGGTCCGCAGCCTCCGTCAATAGCTGCAGAGCTCCCCGCCGGTCGAGCTGGTCAATATCCGTATCCCGCAGAAGGAAATCGGTGGCGCTGGCCTGGGGATCCAGATCCAGGAAAACGACATTGTGTCGTTTTCTCAATTCGAGTGCCAGGTGGATACTGATGGCCGTCTTTCCCACGCCGCCTTTCAGGGATGACAGAATAATGATTTTCACAGGCGGAACGTCCTCGACGCAAACTCACCGGTCAATTCATTCTACACGGAAAGATGGATAGCGAAAGAAAAAGAGAGGTTACTCAGCAACCTCGACGAATTGCCAGACCATACGCTTATCATGGCTCACCAATGGCTCTTACCTGACCACTGGACCGGGCATAACTAACTGCCTGGAGCCAGGCACCCATGAATTGCCTTCGAGGTCCTCTGACTTCGACTACCTGGGACCAGGCAGTTTTTTTCTTGACCGCCATGTACTTAGCCAGTACACGTTTACCCAGAGCAACGCTAACCTGTGTTGCCCGGGTTACCAGGCGGGGCAGGGGGGTCAGAGCCCCTCTCCGCATTCCCTTCCTCTCCCCAATACGCCCGCCCCGATTTTATGTCGCATTTAAACTTGACGGACTATTATGTCTCATTAGGGTGCGTACTGGCTACACCTCTCTGACCCGCTTTGCGGATGGTTTAGCCACCCGGGCACGAAGCCCTCAACATTGATTATCCGGACCCTGCGATAACAGGGGAGGGGGAAGGTATGCTTGCACGACAGAAGATAGTCGGGCCGGGGCAGCTTGTGCCCGCAGAGCCTGGCCAAAAGCCACAAAAGAAACCGCGAGGGAAGAAAGGCCCCCGAATGAGCCTGCTTCGCCGAATTGAAAGACTTAGCCATCATAACGTTCAGCGATTCTCTGGATGGTGTTTTGCGGGAAACGATACCCTGGCAGCGGACTATGACGTAGAACCCAGGACTATTCGCCGCTGGTTCCGCCAACTCGAAAATGAGAAGCTCATTGAGACAAAAATCGTTGGCAACATCCGCCTGAGCCGGGCGACAAAGCGTGGCCTCGGAGCCCTGGCAGACGAGGGAGAGGCGGACAAATTGACCCCGGACGCCCCCAAGAAGTCCGCTCAGTTGTCCGGAGAGACGGACATTGAGTCCGTGTCCGGCGGACAGGCAGGCCCTGGAGGCGGACATTCGGTCCCCGTACATAGTACCGATCTCTGTACCGAGTACGTACTGGCAACGCTCCAGAAAAAGCTCAGCCCCAGCTCCTATCGGAAGGCTTCCGAGGCCTATGTCGCCGCCTCTGATGGAAAAGTGATCTTTCTGCATCTCCCAAATTACCTTGAAGAGATCCTCCGGTCATTTTTCGATGCTGAATTTATTTAGGGCGGATGCAGGCGACTATCTTCCGACGAATGCACCAAGCCCAGCAGATACCAAGGTGAAGAGGCTAAACCCGCCGATGAAAGCAATTACGGACGGTTGGCTATCCACGTGAACATCATGGGCCTCCTGAAGCATGTCTTCGATGGCGCCCACGGCCAGTAGGCCGGATACGACTGCCAGGCCGCCCGCCTTTATTTGCCCCGGGGCACCGCGAAGAAGAAAGTATGCAGCCACAGCGGCCCCAACAACGTAGACGAAGAATAAAACGGAAAGAGATATTCGGCGAGCCCTGGCAATACCTTTACTGCGGAAGTTTGCAGCCGCTGCGTACCCTTCCGGCACGTCTGCGAGCACCTGGCCGGCAGATAGAACTAGGGCCCACTTCAAAGAAACGGAGGCACCCGTGCCCGTCATCAGCCCGTCGCTCATAAGGTCGATGGCTACGGCGGCATAAATCATCCACATGCGTCTGTTCCCTGCACCATCACTTGTGCCTTGTAGGCGTTTGACTATGGAATCCAGTGCTATGTAGCTTAAGCCACCTATGGCAAAGGCAAGCGCAACCCACCAGCCCGCGATTTGCTCAAGAGCACCTGGTATGAGTTCCACGGCTACGATTGCGATAACGATACCCGACGCCGCGTGAAGAGCCCAATTCAGAGACCGAGCTGAGGGAGCCCTTGCTTCTGCGGCGAGGGCTCCGAGAAAGTTGCCGGCACCGGGCAACAAGGATAGCAGGATTACAGTAAAGATATCTTCCATGGATACTCTTGGTAAATACAAATGAGTCTGAATAGTGGTGACAACCATTATAAAGATAGAAGCGACCGAGTCATATCTATAAAAAGTCGAATCTCCTAAATACTAAAATCTATCTTCAAAAGGTAGACGATTTATAACAAAACCTAAACTGCATTAAAACGCAGTTTAGCCAAACCGTTGGCAAACATTAAAAGCAAACCCATTGGACAATAGTATAATCGGAATTGGAATAGCAATAGGATTGAGTTTCTTTTTCTTGTACACAAGAAAGAAGAAATGGGCGAATCCAAAATCGAGATGGTTAGTTTGCGGTGGACTTTCTATAATCGGACTAATTGGACTTATGAGAACACCGATTTCGAACGAAGATAAAATAATGCTTTTCTG
>JBHIXQ010000173.1:0-5730 GCA_041984705.1 Leptonemataceae bacterium
TGGTTTGCAAATGTATGCTCTACGGTTAGCTTATTATCCGTTATGATGCTGGATTGCATCGGAATTCTTTTATATGGTTCATTGTAGAGCAGATTCGCAGCCAGAGCAATGGCTCTTTTGGGAACGAACTCTCTTATGAAAACCACTGCCGGTTTATTATTCCATCGCACGTAGAATCTCAGATTTACTTCGGGAAAGTTTCTATACCCCGGAAGGGATAGTCCCAGAACCTTTGTGGAGAGAAAGTCGAAGGCTACCAGGCTTACATGGGCCTGACCTTCCCAGATATCCAGCTCCAGACCCGCGGGCAGAAAGGGCTTCAGTATTTCCGGTTCCACGGGATAGGTCAAATTGATCAAATGCTTCCACTCAGCGCTGAGAAAGACCTTCTTATGGGCTCCCGGTTGCTCCATTCCATTCTGTCCTGGCATCTGGATTCTCTGCCACTACATGTTTCTGCGATAGCTTCCGCCAGCCTGGTACAGTGCCTGACTGATTTGACCCAGGGAGCAGACCTTTACACTTTCCAGTAGTTCTTCGAACAGATTGCTACCATCGCTGGCTTTGTCTTTGAGTCGGGCAAGGGCCACATCTGTATCTTGCTGATGATATCTGTGAAATCGATCCAGGCTTTCAATGCAGGCATCCTTTTCCCGGTCACTGGAGCGAATGAGTTCTGTTACATTTTCCTGCTCGGAATCCGAGGTAAATGTATTCACTCCCACTACAGGGATTTCTCCGGAGTGCTTCTTACGTTCATAGTTCATGGATTCATCCTGAATTCTCGAGCGCTGGTACATGGTCTCCATGGCTCCAACAACGCCGCCTCTCTCGGACAGTCTGTGAAACTCCTCCAGAACCGCTGCTTCTACCATGTCGGTGAGTTTTTCAATGATGTAGGAACCCTGCCAGGGATTCTGATTCTGATTCAGCCCCAGCTCCTTTTGAATAATAAGCTGAATGGCCACCGCTCGGCGCACGGAAGCTTCCGTGGGAGTTGTGATGGCTTCATCGTAGGCATTGGTATGCAGGCTGTTGGTATTGTCGAACAGGGCATACATGGCCTGCAAAGTGGTGCGAATATCGTTGAAGTGGATCTCCCTTGCATGAAGAGATCGACCGGAGGTCTGGATATGGTATTTTAACTTCTGCGCTCTTTCCGAAGCTCCATATTTCTCTTTTAGAGCGATGGACCAGATTCGGCGAGCCACTCGGCCAATGACTGAATACTCGGGATCCAGACCATTGGAAAAGAAGAAGCTGAAATTGGCTGCAAAGGCATCAATATCCAGTCCCCGGGCCAGGTAGTACTCAAGATAGGTAAATCCATTGGCCAGGGTAAAGGCAAGCTGAGTGATGGGATTGGCGCCGGCCTCGGCCATATGATACCCGGAAATGGATACGGAATAGAAGTTTCGCACACCGTTGCCGGTAAAGTATTCCTGAACATCGCCCATCATTTTGAGCGCAAATCCCGTGGAGAAGATGCACGTATTTTGAGCCTGGTCTTCTTTGAGAATATCAGCCTGAACGGTGCCCCTTACACTTTGCAGGGTATCCTGCTTGATCTTTTGATACACCTCCGGCTCCACTAATTGATCACCGGAAATGCCCAGTAGCAGTCCGGTGCCATCGTGTCCGGATGGAAGCTCGGCTTCATAGCCTGGAGCGGGTAGGCCCCGATCCTCCCATCTGCTTCGAATGGTTTCCAGGGCCTGATTCAGCTTGCCTTCGCTTCTGAGATATTTCTCTACGTTCTGGTCAATGGCTGTATTAAAGAACATTGCCAGGATTGCAGGCGCTGGTCCGTTGATGGTCATGCTTACACTGGTAAGTGGACTGGACAAATCGAATCCAGAGTACAGTCTTTTGCAATCATCCAGCGTAGGAACGCTCACTCCCGAATTACCAATCTTACCATAGATGTCCGGCCTTCTGTCTGGATTTTCTCCATACAGGGTTACCGAATCAAAGGCTGTGCTCAATCGCGCCACAGGATGTGTGGTTTCTTCGGTTTGCTCCCGGTTGCAGAGATAGTGAAATCTTTGATTCGTGCGCTCCGGTCCTCCTTCCCCTGCAAACATTCGCGTAGGATCTTCATCCTGCTTGCGAAAAGGAAACACTCCAGCGGTAAACGGAAAATTCCCGGGAAGGTTTTCCAGGTAATAGAAGCGCGAAAGCTCGGACCAGTTTTCCGTGGCTGGCAGAGCTACGCGTGGAATCTGCAAACCACTGAGGGACTCGTATTGAATTCTCTGTGTTATTTCTTTGTTTCGAACGCTGTAGGTAAAGGTCTCCGATTCATAGGCTGCCTGAAGCTCCGGAAACTTCTCCAGAAATTCCAGTAAATGATGATCGATTTGAGCCTTTAGCTCTTCTCGGCGACTATCCAGTCCTTGAGCCACATCCCCGGATCGAACATCCAGAGCTTCCCGGGCCTTCTGCAGGGATTGAATTTGATCTGCCAGAGTGCTTTGCTTCTGTGCTTTCTTGCGATAGCTCTCTACAGCGTGTGCGATTTCAGAGAGATAGTTTGCACGGTCTCGTGGAATAATGTTTACGGAAATGTCGCTGGATTGGGCCAGCTCCATTTGTTTCATGCTAATGCCTGGAGCGGCGTTCTGAAATAGATCTGCAATAGCATTGTACAATCTATGAACTCCTGCATCGTTGAAGCGACCTGCAACGGTGGCATAGACCGGTAGATCGGATGGATTTGCATCGAATAGATTTCTGTTACGTGCGAACTGCTTCTGGATATAACGGAGCGCATCTTCGGAACCTGTTTTTTCTGCTTTGTTCAAAGCTACCAGGTCGGCAAAGTCAAGCATGGCTATCTTTTCCAGCTGCGAAGGAGCCCCGTACTCAGAAGTCATCACATACAGTGATTTCTGACATAGTTCGGTGATGAAGCTATCCTCCTGACCGGTACCCGGAGTTTCCAGGATTATGAAATCATAGCCTGCATTCTGGATCAGGGCCTGGATTCCCAGCAATCTTTCTTTGAGGCTTTCCAGGGATTGACCCCGGGTGGCCACGGAGCGAAAATACAGTCGCTCTGGATAGGCGCTTAGACTGTTCATGCGAATTCGATCCCCCAGAAGGGCACCGCCGGTTTTCTTTCTTGTAGGGTCCACAGCCAGAACAGCAATCTTCAAAGATGGATTCTGATTCAAGATTCGAAGCGCCAGTTCATCGGTGAGGGAAGATTTACCGCTGCCGCCAGGACCGGTTATTCCCAGCACCGGAACGTATTGGGTGGCTGGCCGGACTTCTTCGTCTCCGCTTTCCAGAAGGGAAATGCTTCGGGCCATGGAAAGCATGGGGAATGCATTGGGATGGCTGGTTTCCCTGGCCTGCCTGGCCTCATCGATCATAAATTCAATGATGCCTTCCAGGCCCATTCGTCGGCCATCCTCTGGAGAAAAAATACGCGTAATACCGCTGGAATGAAGTTCCTGGATTTCTTCCTGGACGATTACCCCTCCACCGCCGCCAAAGATTCGAATATGATCGCCGCCCATCTCATTCAGTCGCTGACGGAGATACTGAAAATACTCCATGTGCCCGCCCTGATAGGAGCTCAAGGCTACTCCCTGGGCATCTTCCTGAATGGCAGCCAATGCAACATCTTCTACGCTGCGATTATGTCCTAGATGGATTACCTCGGCCCCTGCGGACTGAAGCATTCGCCGAAACATATTTATAGAGGCATCGTGACCGTCGAACAGTGAGGCGGCGGTGACAAAACGGACTGGCTGGCCCAGTTCAACGGCCGGTGAGGTTTCTCGAGCAGTTTGTTGCGAAGACATAGCTCGATTCTGGAATTGCTGGCTTTCTGCGCAAAACCTTTTTTGTACTAGTTACGAAGCAAATGCACGATCTCGGACGAATTCGAGGAGGGCGCATCTGGATGAATATAGGCCGAAATAACCAGATAGTAGGCTCGTCCGCGCTCCAGTAGCGGGTAAGCTTCTCTACGATTCAGCCAGATTCGATTTCTTTCTACCAGAGCTCGGTCAACCATGAAGCGGATCTTCTGTTGCTTTAGCCTGCGAATGGCCTGCGGTCTGGCCTTCTGCTCCAGTTTTTCGCGCTCGGTAAGTGGAAAATCCAGAGTAGAGCTGCGAAGTGGTTTCTTATCCCGGTTGTATTCCAGAAGCGCCACAAATTGACCGGAAGCAGGGCCCAGGTGAACTCGATAGCCACCGTGCTTTTCGATGGTGGATTCCGGGTTCTGATTCCATTCCAGGCAGATCTGATGATCATTGGAAAGCTCCTTGATCACCCTCAGGCCTGTGGGTCGCGAAGGAGTAGGCACGGGATTCGCTCGCAAATTCAACGCAGAAAGTAGAGGACTATCTTGACCGGACGGGGAGGGCTGCATGACCACTCTCCATTGAATAAATGCAGATCCATTCCAGGGAATCCTGGAATCCGACTTCAGTCGCTTAAAGGGAAGTATATGCTCTCCCGTTCCCGGAGAGAAGCTTTCCTGGCTAATGCGATACTCCACAGAAAGCATACTTCCTGGCGGCTCCTTCCCGGAGAATCCCAGATCCAGGGATTGAAGCGGATGGTTGTAGCTCATTACCGGCGACAGAGCCTCGGAACGCTTCTGATAGATTCTACCGCTGAGCGGATCATAATTGGCGGAATCATAGGTAGACATGGTGGTTCTTTCTGAGCCCAGCGGGGAGATGCGAAGTTCATCCATCCAGCCAGAGTATTGCCCGGCGATTTTGATAGGAGATCGATCCATGGCCGGATTCACCGCGCGCAGAACCTGTCCGTCGGTGCGAGCGAATGCTACTTCCTGCTCCTGTCCGTTCAAATAAAGAGTGAGCTTTCCGCTACTGGCATTGTAGTTAAATTGAAGCAGATACCAGCGATCCAGTAGAATCCTTTCCGAGGACCTCAATTCATAGGAATGCATGTTTCGATCCAGATCCTGAAACAGGTTCTGCAGTTCCAGGCGAAGGAATCCATCTTCGATCAGTATCTCCAGACCTCGCTTATAACCATCCATGAATCCTGTACGCGAAAGCAGTTCATTTCTGCGATAGAGATAGGCAACCTTGAAATGGAAAGAGATTTGAAAGGATTCCATGGGACCGGAGCCGGGCCATAGCTCTGGAGGCGATTCCAGGATTACTCCGCTCTTTCTGCGATTGAAAAGAGCGGCGCCAGACCCTCCGCGGGCTTCCGGCACACGCACATACTCGGATTCCTGTACGCGAAAGTTTCCGCTCAGGTCTCTCAGGAAGTTGGGAGTCTCCTGGTCAAAGCCCAGAAATAGATGGTCCTCTCCTGGTCCCGATCTGGTCCCCGAGATCTTCAGTACGGTCTGCCCCTTTTCCTGCATCAATTCCAGGCCTCTGAGCTGCCAGTCCTGAAACTGGCTTCGTTCCAGTCCTGTTACAGGAGCGGCAAGAAGAATTAGAACTGTTGTTATGAATAGACCTCGGCCGCGCAGACTTCGTTGGAACCCCATAGTATGCTTATCGGCCACACTGTAGAAATGAAGAATGCTGATTTTGCGCCCAATAGCTGCCACCAGGGCAAGCGCCCACTTCAGTAGAGGAAAATGAAGGTTAATTCTACAGGTCCGGACAATTTACTTCTGTTAAATTCGTTATTCATAAATATGTATTTAATATACGATGACCCAAACGAAGAATCGCGGAGTACGAATAAAGTCGTGTTTTTGCCCGATTTGTACGAATAAAG
>JBHIXQ010000174.1:0-5679 GCA_041984705.1 Leptonemataceae bacterium
TGCCGGCGGGGCGTTTGGCTCTTGCCATAGGTTAGCTCTTGGATTTAGATTTGGTCTTTCGCTTCGTCTTTTCCGTATTGGGTGATTCGCTGTTCGGTTCTTCCAGCTCGGGGGCTGCACCTGTTACCGATTTTCGGAATTCCCGGATTCCGCTTCCAAGATCTTTCGCCAGCTGAGGAATTTTTCTTCCTCCGAAAAGAATCAGAATAACAGCCAGGATCAGGATCCATTCAAATGGGCCAATCTGATTGATAAATAATGGTGCCATACCGTCGACGCTGCGCCCCGTGCCTTTTTTTACAACTTGAATTTTGGAGCGGTGACCTGATATCCTGCCCGAACATATGGCGGTTTCCAAAGAACAGAAGGCCCTGTACAACGAAAAGGTCAGGCCCTACAAGGATGCCCTGGAGGAGCTCAAAAAGGAGGCCTCCACGCTGAAGGGCGCTGCGCGAAAAAACGCGGACATGGAACCCTACTTCATGTTCCGAAACGCCATAATTGCCCTTAAAAGCTGCAATCTGATGGTGCAGATGTCCACTCTGTCTGCCGAGATCCAGAATTTGAAAAACGATAAGCTGGTAGGGGATGCGCGAAAAGAAGTATCCAACGCTCTCAATGAGCTGGTAAAGATCGTGGGCGATCAAATTGATGAAGGTCTAACTGAGAATCAAGATCGACTGGAAAAGATTCAGGAGATCAATCCCTCCCGCCGATTGAAGTTGCTTCTTGCCTTTCGAGAAACGATGCAGAATTTGAAAATCGCTGTAGGCACCGGAAAGTGGCGATGGTATTTCCCGGAGCTACATATGAAGCTTACCATTCTGGCCCGGAACTTGATGGACTTCAAACAGTACGGGGCTGCCAAGGATAGCAATGCACCCTACTACAGGGAGCTTCAGGAACATATGCAGTTCCTGACAGAGGAGGCTCAGACTGCGGCTCAGGATTTTCGGTCCAAATATGAGCTGGCCAGTCAGGATCTTGCAGATCTGCAATCCATTCAGAAACTTTTTGAGATGTTGAAGCGAATCTTTACTTTTACGGGGAATAAAACGGAACTGAATAAGATACAGATCTCCCTGGATTCCAACAAGGAGCGCATCGAAGCGATCATTGCGGAACAGAAGGGAGGCAAGAAGAAGAAAAAGTAGATGTCAAAGCAAGATGTCCTTTTTTCTTTTCAGCTTATGGGGCACCGAAGAAATGACCCGAAGCAGGCATAGGAGTAAAAAATGGCAGTACAAGCATTATCAGAAGATAAATTCACCGAAGAAACAGCGCAGGGAGTAACCCTGGTAGATTTCTGGGCAGAGTGGTGCGGTCCCTGTCGAATGGTAGCCCCCATCGTTGAGGAACTTTCCGGAGAAATGGAAACCGTGAAATTTGCCAAAGTCAATGTGGATGAAAACCAGGGTATTGCCCAATCACTGGGAATTACAGCAATCCCCACTCTGGTTCTCTATCGAGATGGAAAACCGGTGGATAAAGTGGTAGGTTTGCTCCCCAAAGAGCAACTGAAGGAATTCATCGAAAAGCATATGTAATTGCAACCTGGTTGCAGGCATCAGGAGGCCCGTGCCTCCGAACCGCAGAAAGGAGGAGCTTGCTTCTCCTTTCTGCATTTCTGGCTAGAAGAATTTCTCGATACGTACTATGTGCGTATGGTACATTTCCAGGCTGGATTCCAGTTCGGCCACGCCTCCATCTTTGATGGTCTGGACCATCTCATCGGTAAGGACAATGTTGTGAGTATGGCCCAGAGTGGGTTCCAGATTAAACGTTCGAATACCGGAATCAACCTGAGACAATCGGATCTTCACTTCATGCTCATGACCGGCCGCTGGTTGGACCAGAGCTTCCAGGCCTTCTGAATTTCGTTCACGGTAGCAACTCAATATTGCACTGCTACAGACCGTTAAGAGAAGGGGAAAAAAAATTGTGTTCCAGCGCAAGGGGGGTAACATAGCCTTGTGGGAATCTCCCGGATAGCCCCAGGACCGCAAGCAAACTAATCCTGTCCACCAGATACCAGGAACAATAAAATATGGCCCGAATTATTCTTACAGAACCGTATACTACACTTCCCCGGGGCGGATACCTGGTAGAGACCTCCGTTGGTTACATTCAATTCGGGGCCCCACCGGAAACCATCAAGGATACCATGCTTCTGCCTCGGAGCACCCCGCAGATTTTTGTGCTGCCGGGGGAGTTCTTCCATGTGGAGAAAGGGATTTCCGTAGCTGAACTGGAGTTTCCGCTCTATTACAATTTCTATCTCCGCCAGAAGAAGACTTACGTTGTCTGTACAGAAGAGCAGCGTGAGCAGTTCAAGGTAGTGCTTCAAGAGTCGGTATTTGGTCCGGAAGTGGTAGATCTTCGTTCTGAATATGTAAACGGAGAAGATACATTCGGCTACCCGGATATGCGGGCTGAAATGGAGCACTTCAGAGGGAATCGGGAACTGGATGACCTGGTTCGATTTGTGATCTTCAAGAATGATAAGGTAAGATTCAACAACGTAACCATCGAAAAGAAAGCCGGGGGAGATTTTGCGGTCCGGGATGAGGATTTGCGCAAAGACATCTCAGTTCCTGGAGAAGTGGGCTATAATATTATTTACGATGCCGGCGAAAGAATGCCGGAGCCGTATCAGCCGCCTCTTCTTGGCGTGACCTGTCTGGGCCCGAGCCATGGCTTCGATCCGGACGATAACACTTCAGGATTCATTCTATGGCTGAACCATCAGGGGATCATGGTGGATCCTCCGGTGAACTCCACCGAGTGGCTGCGAAAGTCCAATGTAAATCCCAAGCATATCAACTCCATTATTTTGACTCACTGCCACGCAGACCATGATGCGGGAACCTTTCAAAAGATTCTGGAAGAAGGTAAGATAACGATCTACACAACGGAGACCGTGATTCACTCCTTCATTCGTAAGTACAATGCACTGACACGAATTCCCAAGAAAGAACTGTTTTCGCTTTTCGATTTTGTTCCTGTGGTGATTGGTAAGAACTACATTATCAATGGCGCCATCTTTCGTTTTAACTACGCTCTTCATTCTATTCCCAGCCTTAGCTTTGAATACCAGTTCCAGGATCAGAGCTTTGTGTATTCCTCGGACCATCTAAATGAGCCCGAGAAATTTGATGAATTGCTGGAGAAAGGCGTTCTAACTGAAACCAGGTTTCGGGATCTGAATGATTTTCCCTGGCATTACGATATAATCTATCATGAAGCAGGCATTCCTCCGCTCCATACTCGCATCGATTATCTAAATACACTGACTCCGGAAACACAGAAGAAGATTACAGTATATCACATCGCCAAGAAAGACATGCCGGCCGATACAGCGATGAGATTGGCTACCTTTGGCATAGAGAATACTCTGTATCCTCCGGTGAAGCCTCCGAAACATGAAGTGGCCTACAGGATTCTGGATGTGCTATCCAATGTAGATATCTTCAAAGACTTTCCCATTGCAAAGTCCAAGGAATTTCTTTCAATCGTTGAGGAAGAAACTTACGAACGAGATCAGAAGATCATTGAAAAGGACACTCCAGGAGATAAGTTCTTTATCATCGTAGCAGGCAATGTGCGCGTGGAAGGGATGGAGCAGGAGTCCGTTAAAGATGACAGTATTTCCAAGCAATATGGAACCTACGAATACTTTGGCGAGGCCTCTTTAATTCTCGAGCAGCCCCGAAGTGCGGATGTTGTAGCTTCCACCAATGTAAAAGCACTCACAATTGAAAAGACCAAATTTCTGAACTTCATTCGTGGTTCCGAGCTTCTGGAGAAGTTCAAGCGATTGAACGATATTCGCAAAACAGGAACCTGGGAGACTCTGTCCCATGCCCGCTTCCTCCAGGGAATTACCTCGGCTCAAAAGACTCAGCTTGAGCTGATCATGGAGCAGAGAACGTATCCAGCCGGAACTCGTATTCTCATGAAGGGCGAAATTTGCTACGAAGCATTTATCGTCAAGCGTGGGGAAGTCAATGTGGTTACGGACGGCGAAGTAATCGAGACCCTGGGCTGGGGGGATTTCTGCGGAGAGATCTATCAGATTCAGAAAGAAGCTCCTTCATCCTTTGACTTCATAGCGGTTTCGGAAATCGAAGTCTATCGCATCTCCCGGGAGAATCTGGTGGATTACATCCAGGAAAACCCGGGGGTGTACATGCGACTGCTGCGAATCTACGGCAAGTAAGACATGGCCCGCAAAAAAGGTGTTCGGGCTGCATCTTCCCAGAAACAACCGGAGGGTTCCGGGGCACCTGGAGAAGCCAGAAAAGCCTCCACCGTCCGCGAGAAGAATCCCGCCTACGTCGGTCCTGTAATGGATAAACACATACAGGAGCTGCTGTCCTGCCGAAAGTGTCCGAACATGCAGGGGCATCCTGTGCATGGCTGTGTTCACAAATCCAGTATCATTAGTCTGGGCCAGGCTCCAGGCATCCATGAAGAACGATTTGGAAAGCCCTTTGCCTATACAGCGGGCAAAACCCTTTTTAAATGGTTCGCCTCTATAGGAGTAGATGAGGAGGACTTTCGCAGAAAAGTTAATATGTCTGCCGTCTGTCGATGTTTTCCCGGAAAAGCGAAGAATGGCGATCGAAAGCCATCCAGAATAGAGGTGGATCATTGCCTACCTCATCTTGGCTTTGAAATCCGCTACCATAAGCCAGGGTTGATAATACCCATTGGAAAGCTTGCTATAGATCAGTTGCTGGAACGCTCGGATTGGACAGAGCTCAGGGTAGGCCCGGCGCGAAAATCGCGCTTTTCAAATACTGGCGCCGGGACAGCCAGATTGCAAAGCGATCAGCCAGACCGAATGTTTCTAAATACCAGGGGGCGGGCCAATTACAAACTGCACCAGGTCATTGGATATACATTTCGTAGCTTATGGTATGGGACTGAATTTGACTGGATCGCGCTTCCGCATCCATCCGGATTGAATGTATGGAATCATATAGAGACTGGAAAGAGAGCTATCGCAAATTCCCTTACTCTGCTGGCTTCTCATAAGGATATGCGCGCCAGCTTTGGCCGTCGCCTCGCCCTGAGGCCTGTCTAAAAGAACCAGAATTGCACCAGCACAGCAAGCATGGATCCCATGGCCATAAAAGCTCCCAGCGGCGCCGGGGCGTTTCGATCCTTTTGCAGAAAGAGAATATGAATTACGCTCCAGCCAGATCCTAAAATTACCGGAAGCAAAATATAGGGCATTCCATGGAGCAATCCCAGGGGAATGAGAAGCCATACATCTCCCAGACCCAGGCCTTCCGGTTTAGCCAGATGCAGAGGAAATGTAAGAAGAAATGCGCCAAGAGCTGTTAGGATGGGGCCGATCCAGATAGTTCCTGTCAGAAGCTGAAATACCAGCGATATCGCATCCGGAGATTTACCCATTAGCTGGATTGTCTGAGTGAGCAAGAACCATTCATCATTCGGCCAGGACTCCGCAATGATGGATTTTCGCACAAGGATGGCCAATGCGAAACCCCCTGTAAGGATTGTGTTTTCGTAATCCAGACTGAAAAGAGTCCAGTCGGTGGCAATGGCAATGATCAGATGTCCGCAAAAGAACAACAGTAGAAAGGAAAGAATAAAATCCTGGGTCTGGATGAGTAGATATACAAGGATCAATCCGCCCAGAGCTTCCAT
>JBHIXQ010000175.1:0-5675 GCA_041984705.1 Leptonemataceae bacterium
TTCTTTGAGGGGCTTAGACTTCGAGGTGGTTATTCATACAAGAGATCCCCTCTCAAATCCGAAATCACACCTGGAGTAAACCTCCTGGATGCCGATCGATTCATTCTGGCCACTGGCCTTTCCTGGACGTTTTCGGTACCGGGAATGACCAATCCGGTTAGTGTCGATCTGGCCTATCAAAAGCATCAGCTAAAAAGCAGAAACACTTCCATCGCTCCCCCTTATGATGGTCCGCCCATTTTTGCCGTCCCGGACGTGGTAGAACGCGTCTCACTGAGCGGTCAGGTGAATGCATTCGCAATATCCGCAACTCTGCGGTTCTAGGGATGTATACGCCATGAAAAACAGGAGAAGAACAATGCGAAAAGGAATTTTGGTACTGGCTTTATTGGCGCTGGGCTGCAACAATCAGGGTCAGGATATTTATACAATGCATGATGGTGTTAGCGGGGTGGAATTTGTCTTTCCCGGAAACCGACAGCTGGATGTCCCTGTGGGATCTCCTATATATGTTAGCCTGGTATCGCCCACCAACGAGCAGGTCCTGGATGGATTGGAGATTCGTTCGCATGCAGGGGAGTTGCTTCCAGGAACCGCGACGCTATCGGAGAACAAAAGAATCATCCGGTTTGAGCACGATGGAATGAAACCGGGAACCGGCTACACAATCTATTTAAACAATGGTATTGCGCAAGAGTATACCGGACCCATCGCTTCTTTTCAGACCCGGCGTTCGGATCTGGTAGCGGAGGGCGGATTCAAGGTAGAATCCATGGTTCCGGATCCAATGCTACCGTTTCTGGATTTTTCCACAGTGCGAATTCTACTGACAGAAGAAGTGCTTGGCGATACAGTCATAACCGGAAACTCCTTCCAGTTAAGGGGACCGGACGGAGCCCAGGTGCCAGGTCGACTTCTTGTCCATGGAAGGCATATTACCTTTGATCCGGACGTGGATCTTGTGCCGGATGCCCCCTACATTCTACGGCTCACCGCAGATATTCAGAGTAGAAGTGGTAGCGATCTCAAAGCTTTTGAAACAACCCTGGTTCCACGGCCATCGTCTCCTCGAGGGCAAATCAAAGTGAACCTCACTTCTACACCCGATGAACAGAGCATCCTCACGGGTAATAATACGAATCGACTCAATATGCAATCGGTCCTTCTGGGAAAGTCTGTGCTGAACCCTGCCGGCGAAATGAAGGCCGAAGTGGCCGATGCACAAAAACACCAGGACATTCTTCCCATGGTGGTTCGCAGAGACAGTCAATTGCATAGTCAGTCCCTGGAGATTAGGCTGGGGGGAGAGATACCGTCCGGCCTGGAAACGGGAGATATTCAGATTACCATGGCAAGCGATATGAACGGCTACATTCTGGCGAATCCCTTTGACCAGGAATCGGGCAAAGCGGCTGTATATCTTGTGATGGATGTATACATGAACTGCGAAAGCGGACTGCCCAATGTTTTGATGAATCAACAAATCCAGCAGGTTCAGGCAGTGGGAACCGTCGAGGTTAAAGGAAATTCCATGATTCTCAACGTGATTGGCACTCTGGAGCTGGGTCTCATGGGAATTGATTCTGGAACCATCGAAATGGTATTGCAAATGGGCACGCCAGAGGACGGAAGCATGACCGGTCAGAATCCTGAGCCTCCTGAGTTAACAGGCTCCTATCCTCAGGATGATTCCACATCGTTTCATCGAGGAGAGGGCCTGGTATTGACCTTTTCGCAACCTCTATCCCAGAAGAATCTCAAGGATCATATCTCCTTCTATGATCGCACGGATGCCAGCTACGTAGATTTTCAGGCAGAATTAAAGGGAAGCAGCCTTTTTTTGAAGCCGGATCATCTCTTGAAATACGGGCATGATTACCGGGTGACGGTTCACAGTACCCTGAAAGATAGCAAAGGTAATCATCCAGTGGCCGCCTCCGAAATCGATTTTCAGGTGCCTGAGTACAATGATAGTGGTAGCTTCCCTCCCAGGATCGCTGCAATGTATCCAGGAACTCAATGTTCCCTGGTCGGTGGGGATTTCCTGTCCGGAGGAAATGTGGCCGGCAGATGCGCAGGAGGAAAAGGAAGCGATGATGTCTTTTCTGTTTTTACTCTTCCGGCCAATCGAAACGTTGAAATATACTTCAGTCAGCCTTTAGATCCTGCCACGATAACTCTGGGTAGTTCCTGTAATTCGGGCAGCGTTCGCATCGTTCGCGTGGATGCCTCTGGAAACTGTTTGAGTCCTGTTCCAGGCAAGCTGGAGAAGAAAGATCGGAAGCTGGTGTTTGTTCCGGAACATCCGTGGGTTGTGGGGCAGAGGTACCATGTTCAGCTGGTGTCTGGAAGCAACGATGAATGCCAGACCGGGGATATCTGCAACACGGAAGGCATTCCCCTGGATCCGGATCCTTTGAACGGGGCCCAGGGCGGCGGCCCGGACTTCATTATGCCTTTTGATGGTGTAGCAGCTACCACCGAGCCCATGACTCCATTGCATGCTGTGCCGGCCACGGATTTTAATGGTAATTCTCATGTTCAAAGCGACGAAGTTCGATATGACCAGAATCGTGTGCGATTGAAGCCTACAGATCACAGCGGAATTGTAAGCGATGTAAGTATATCCGGAGAGGATCGAATGTTTCTCAATGGATTGGTTATGATTTCCATTGGCAGCTATGATGCTACACATAACCGAATTCCGGTAACCGTTCATCCGCAACAGCTATTCGGCACCTCACAGACCATGGATGTTCTGGCTCTCATTCTGCCACTGGAAATCGATACAGAAACCATGATCATGCGCTATCGCGGCGTAAATACCGGGTACATCACTCCTGATGGCCATGGAGGAGCGGAGTTCACTATCGAGTTGCCACTTTATCTGGATGCACCGGATATGGAAATCCTGGGAGGAACCGCAGACACGGATCTTCATAGTAAGGAGATCAACATGGAACTGAATGGTCCCGTTGTATTCTATCCTGATGGACGCTGGGGCGTAGAACTGGAAAACACTTCGGATATTGACATCGACGTTGGTGTAAGCTTGCTCAGCATTGGGGCTGGCGGCATGACGTTGACGATCGAGAAGGGAGAGCTCAAACTGCCGTTGATTTCCGAACCAGGGAAGAAGATTCTCCACGATTTAAGGCTTTGATTCAACAGTCTCGTCTATCCAGGCCAGGTCCCATTCCAGGTTTTACAGGATTCAGTATTCGATGGGCCGGCGGGGGCACGACATATATGCAGGGACCTGTTTTACTGGAGCGTGGCTGGAGCAGGAAGTGTTGAATTGAAGCGCCCTGGGGAAGTCTCTCGCTGGGTAAACCTGGACCATCGAGGCGAAACATCCCACTAAAAGTGAAGGGGACCGGATACTAACGGCTTGACCGGGCCAGTATCGCTTTACGTCTGGTTTTCCATGAGTCTAAAGATTGATGAAATCATGAAATCCAGGGTGATTACCGTAACTCCGCATCAGACTGCAGGGCATGTTCGGGAGCTTCTGGAGAAGAATAAAATCAATATTGTTCCTGTGGTAGGACCTGACCGCGAAGTGTTGGGCGTTGTTTCTTCTGCAGATCTAATCAAGAAAGTCTCGGATACACGTCCTGTGGGTCAGATTATGACAGAAAAGATCTACACCATACCCAGGTATGGGGATGTGGAGCTGGCAGCTCGAATGATGCGCAAACATAAGATCCATCATCTGATTGTGATCGATAACAAAAAGCTGGCAGGGGTTATCAGCAGCTTTGATCTGTTGCAGCTTCTGGAAGGGAAGCGCTTCGTCATCAAGAATGCACCCACTCAAAGCAAAGCTACTGGAAAACGAAGCAAAGCAGAAGCATAACACTGCACTGTCGTATCAACTTGTTCGCAGATATATGCTGAAGATCGCACAAGAACCCGAAACTAGAGTTTTCAACTTTCTGTTTCTGCATGAGAAATCAGTGAAGGGTTAGAACGGTAGTTTCGGAAGCCAGAATAGCTCGGGATGCTCCGCAAGCATCTATCAAAGTACTTTCGTAGGAAATGATCCGCGGACTCTTTCCCAGATAAATACCCATAAGGCGGCTGGTGGAAGGAATAGACTTCCTGTCCAGGATGTGAATCGGAGAACCAAGTTTGAGGCTGAGTTTGCATCCTGAGCTGTAAGGCCATACTGCAGCCAGTCCGGTATCCTTATCCCGGAAGTGCACCGGACGACTCAGGTCCATGGCCTGTATATAGGTTTCGGTGCTGCTACCGAACCTGGGTTGGGCAAGAAAGATCGGTTTGCCCTCAAGAGATGTTGTTACTTGAATACTTCCCAGATCGTCCGGGAGATTTCGGGGCAGCTTCCAGTGATCCACCAGTATGCGGCCCTGCAAATCACTTCTCTGGCCGTAGATGTTCATAGCGATTCTGGATTCGGATAGAGATTCTGTTCCGTCCACTGTAAGAATTGAATCTCCATCTCGAAGAATTAATATGTTCCGGCCCGCTGTTTCGCTGTTTCGGGGGGCCTGAACGTCCAGAGTCAGATCGCGGGAGTGAAAACGAATTCGGAACCGATTCTTTGACATTTCAATGGATTGTGGGCCCATTTTCAATTGGTAGTCCGAAACCTCTACGTCGTCCCAGGTATAGTGATAGCCGCCCGTGGTATGCTTCCCCTGGTGAACGATAGAAACCAGCATTCCTGCACCACCCGGAAAGCCCAGAGTGGGCGCATAAATCATTCCATAGACCTGGATTGAAGTCGGCCCGTCCTGGAAGCGAAATCGCAGTATCTGATTTTCATCCTCACTACTTCGAAGCACCGGCCAGGAGTAGACGGCGCTCAGCGAAACAAGCGAAATGGCCAGAAAGAGCCAGAACAGTTTACCCGAGTTGGTCACTGTTCTCAAATGCAGCCTCTGCTTTTGGCGGTCAAGGGTATTGGTGTGTTGTCTGGATGCTCCCATTGAATGCCTGTGGTTTCCAGTATTGGCTTGCAATGCAATCCTGCCAGGAATTGTTAAGGAATGCATTCCAGAGCCTGGACACCGGTCATTATCTTGCTGATCCTGGCTTCCGGATGTCGAGACCCTGAAGTGTCTGACGTTGTTGCATCCTCCGGGGTTCTGGATCTACGCGGTAGAGATTCGAATCAAACCATTTCTCTTGGCGGTGAATGGAAGTTTTATCCAGGCAAGCTGACTTCTCAGCCTTCCGGGCAGGATTGGGTGCCCGTGGCTGTTCCCGGCTCCTGGAATGAGTATCCCGGTTCTCATGGCCCGGCGGGTTCCGGCACTTTTTCTCTGAGAATTCTACTTCCAGAGGATAGTGGACCTCTGGCCATGCGAATTGAAGGAATTTACTCTGCCTGGGAGTTATACAGCAACGGTGAGTTGCTATGGAAAAGTGGAACGCCTGGTCTGGTGGATGCAGAGAACAGGCCAGGGCCCAGATCCGCGCTAGTATTTCTTCCTGAACATGCGAATACACGGGAGATTGTGATTCTGGTTTCGAATTTCGATTACCGGGAGGGTGGAATTCGCAAGCCCATCCGGCTGGGACCGGTAGGCCAACAGCTTCGAAAAGAGCGCTCCGCTCAAGCCTGGGACCTGTTTCTGGCCGGCGCATTTTCGATCATCGGAATGTATCACATCTTTCTATTTGCAGTGCGAAGGCAGACCCATGCT
>JBHIXQ010000176.1:0-5643 GCA_041984705.1 Leptonemataceae bacterium
ATCGCGATGCTGCCTTCCCTGCATGCTTACAATCAGTGGTGCTATGGTCATAACCGTGTGCATCATGGCCACACAGTAAAACTGGGGGCGGATTTTGTCTGGCATCCCGTTTCGCCTTCAGAGTTTCAAAGAATGAATCTGCTTAAGCGGATGCTTCATCGCCTCTACTGGTCGCCAGTGGGAGCAGGTCCCTATTATCTGATTGAAATCTGGCTAAAGGGTATGGTTCTTTATACAGCTCCGCAAAAAGGAGCATTGAGGGATAAGCTACTGGTAACCGGATTCGCCCTGTCGGTAAGCGCTTTGCTGTTTGCAGTCGGCGGCTCTGCTGAGGCGGGCTTTGACTGGCTTTCGGGTCTCTGGCTCTGGACCAAGATGTTTCTGGTTCCATTTGTTCTCTGGAACTATGTCATCGGCTTTGCTGTCTATGTTCACCACATTAACGATCAGATTCCCTGGAAGGATCGGAGCGATTGGTCTCCCGCTTATGGGCAACTTTTCGGAACAGTAAACTACCATATTCCTGCCGTATTTAATTTCTTCTTCCATAACATCTTTATTCACATGCCTCATCATGTTCAGGTGCGAATTCCATTCTATAACCTTGGCCATGCCCTGGAAGGAATCAAATCTGTTTACGGTGAATACGTGATCGAGCGTCGAACCATTTTTCGCGATTACTTTCGCGCAACCATGCGCTGCAAGTTGTTTGATCCCGAAAAAGGGCACTGGCTGAGCTACAGAGAAGGAAGACAGGCCAGATTACAGACCGCAACTGTGTCTTGATCTCCTATATTGTCTCTAATTTCGCATTCGCTTTTCCAGCCAGAAATCGGCGCCCTTCTGTCGAGCCACCAGGAGATCTTCCTGGGTGGCCGGCAATGCGAATAACGGAGAAAGGCTGAATCCTTCTACCGAATAATGCTGCATAAGACCTGACATGATCTCTTCCGGAAGCCCCGTGGGTAGCGGGCTTTCTGAAAAGATGAAGTCGCAGTAATTGGCTTCCATACCGCTTTCGAAAAGATGGCCGTGATCCAGAGCTGCAGACACAATCCAGGGATATCGGGCCAACCTTCCCAGTAGCCCGGGGTATCTGGAACGCAGTTCGTCCAGGGCCCCTCCCAGGCTTGCGTAATCATCGCTGACGCCGGCTGCATCTATGTTCGGACTGAACAGAAAGATCTCTCTTCGCACAAAATGCTCTGGTTCCTGTTTGATCAATTCGATGCCCGGCATGGGTTGTCGGGACATTCCCAGGGTAGCATACAGTATTCCTTCCGGAAGCGAAAACTCCACTATACCCAGCACAGGAAACTTGACATCAGTAAGTGCATAGTACTGGCGGTGAGGGCCCAGAATGGATTCATAATGCTGCAGCAGTCCATTTCGAAAGGACTCCCAGTCATCCGCCTTTGTACGGCGATCCCAGAATTCCAGATTATCCTGAAGCCTCTGATAGATGGCTGAGTCTTTTTTGGGTAACGGAAGAGTGTTGCTCTGATATCCCAGAGCTTCTCTGCTATAACCGGATACATGCTCCCTGCCAGACCAGGTAGGTAGAATAGCTTCTAGCTCGCCCCTGTGATAAAGCGAAACTCCGTTCCCTTCCGGAAACCAGACAAAGTCCAGATCTTCCGACTCGTATCTGATGGCGCCCTCCGGATGATTGCATCCCTGCACATGCATCAAGGGCGGTCTTCCTTCCTGAATGGATTCTTGATCCGGTTCATCCGGTGCCGCTACCAGGTTTCGCAGCCATACAGCATGGGCCGGCAGATTTTCGTTCTGCGTGGGAAGCAAATACAGATAGATGGTTCGATCATCGGATTCCACCACTGCTGCATAATTCTCGAATGGATTCTCTTCTTCTTTGAGTATTTCGGATTCAGGATCTGTCATGGCTATTAGTGGGCCTCTCCGAGCGTTGGTAAGGTTCCCGCTATTTCTGAGTCCAGGCTCCATACAGCAACTAAAATCACTTCAGGTCATAAAAACGATTGAGATGAGCCAGGAGATAGAGTTTCCTTTCCGTATGCAGGGAGTTCAGTGGATAACGGATGGTCTTTTTCAACAGGTTCTGGAAGAAGCAAGGTCCAGCCCCAGGAAGCGAAAGAATTTCAATTTTCATTCCAGCATGGATGAAAATCCTCATCGGTTCTTGAATGTAATGCTGAGAGGTACCTACATTCAACCTCACAGACATCTGTTCCCGCCCAAACCAGAATCCTTTCTTATTATTAGTGGTTCCGTTGCTTTTGTCATTTTCGATCCAGAGGGACAGATTCTGGAATGCAAATTGCTGGGGGATGATCTACCGGAAATCGCAGCATACGGACGCGGAGTAGATATTGAGCCCGGACTCTGGCATACACTTGTGGTTCTTTCCGGGGAAGCGATCTGCTACGAGGTCAAGCCCGGTCCGTACAGGCCGGCGGATGATAAGGAATTCGCTACCTGGGCTCCCTCTGAAAAGGATGCGGAAGCACCGGCATTTCTGAAAGAATTGGAAAGCCGCATCCGAGAGAAGCTCTAATAAGGAAGATTCCTGAAAGAAGCAGAACCATAGGGGGCGAATTCTTATACATGCATTGAGCGATGGTTCAGGGAAGCGGGCCAGACTCAATTTCGCATCCAGCACCTTCAGTCCAGAGTCCTCGGTTCAGCGTATTCAATTAAGCATCTTCAACCAGGATTATTCAACCAGGCATTTGCGAACCATTTTTGCCCCGGCCAGCTTTCCATTTATGATTCAAGGTCCGGTAGGGAGAGATGAATCCTGATTTGAATTCGCGGGCAATGCAAGCCTGGTGTAGTAAAGCTTGCAGGCTCCTGCCACGCAGGCGATGGGTGCCAGCAGCGCTCCCAGAAGGGGAACAGCCAGTAGCATCACAAAGAATAGACCCAGACCCAGAATCTCAGCTCGATACCTGGAAAATTCTCCTTTGCGAATACGGTTTTCTGGATAATCCCTTTCCAGGATTACAGAAAAAGTTCCGTAGCCGTAAAAGTATCCATCTGCCAGACCAACAAGAAATGGCTGCAGGGGCCCGGTAAAAAAGGAAATCAGCAGTACAAGCAATCCAGCCAGAGCCTGCACAAGTCCTACCCATCCACCGTAGATGGCCGCCCCCAGGTCCTGCTTGAATGTAGTCTCAGTTTTCTTGCCGCGAAATTCAAGTTCCAGTCGATCCACCATTGGCCCAAGCAGAGGAAAGATAACGATGGAGATGATAAAGCGGTATAAGCCAACGTAGACGAAGAACGATGCGATCACGCTGAGTATCATCGCCAGAGAACCCAGCCAGGAAAACCAGCTGGAGTCCAGCGCTCCGGTGGCTTCCAGACCTTCGATCATCCAGTACTGAAGCAAACTGTAGGTGCCGTAAGCCAGGGCGGCTCCGGTAATCAGCCCAACGATGGCCGGAAGGATTGCATAAATGATAAGGCCCTCCTGGAACAAATCCTTGAGCCCTTCCACGCCAGCCTTGAATCCTCGGCCGAGCCTGGTAAAGAATCCATTTCTGGGATTCATATCCGGTTTAAGTCCCACCTGCATAAGTATTCATTGATAGGTCCCTGGAGGCGTTCAAGCATTTCCCTTCCGCGGATTCCGCGAATTGACTGCGAACGGGGCAGGCGAAATACCATTTGAACCGTATCACTGCCGCATGAATAGATTCAGCGGCGAGGATAGCCTGCTCCCAACTGAGAGCGGTAGGGACGTAAGGTCGGGTGAATGGATTAAGAGGAATTTGACGTCCCGGCATCCGGGCAGGGCGCCGAAGAGAAAAGAATTAAAGAACGGCGGCTTCCAGGATTCGATTGGATTCGTCTACATGCACCACTTGAGGTTCAAAATCCATGGGCACTTCTTCCGGATTGAAAAATCCATAACTGATAATGATAATCTTATCGCCAACCTGCCCGAGTCTGGCTGCTGCACCGTTCAGACAGATGACACCACTTCCACGTTCTCCGCGGATGGTATATGTCTCCAATCGTGCACCGTTGTTCACATTCACAACGGACACCTGCTCGTAGGGGCGCATTCCAGCCCTTTCCAGCAGTTCTTCATCCACAGTCAGTGAGCCCATATAATGCAGTTCAGCCTGGGTCACTGTTGCCCTGTGGATCTTGGATTTGCACAGAGATATAAACATGGCCACTCTCAAAAAAGTCAACCGCCCAAAGTGGGTCAAGTATTTCTATTGACGAAGTCCCGATCCCGGGCCTTCTCTATAGAAAAAGAAGGAATGGCATTTTTCGAAAGAATCCGTCTAATCAGGGAATTCGCGACCGATATCTAGATTTACGGTTGAAAGTTCCTTTTTTTGTTTGGCGCGGGCGAAAGCGGCGAATGCCCAATCCCCGAAAAACCGAAGAGCCCGAAATTCCGATCCTTACACATGATATATATAGATTCGAAGAGAGTATGAATGTGCGAAATAATCATGAAATGCCCTCAAACATAGAGCCTCTGAAGGAAGATCCGGGAGAGACTGAAATCAGTCTGCAATCCATCTGCATTCTGGACGCATCTCTTTCCAGGTTCGCAGCCGCTTTGCCAGATTTTCTGGAAGTACATGTTTTACCTGAGAACGATTATCTCCCGCAGTTGAAGGAGCATACGGGAGAAACCCGGACCATGGAGCTGGTATCCTTCATTGTTTCCCGGGAATTTCTGGAGAAGTTCAGATTGGATCTCTGGAACTGGATCAAGGATAGTCCTCTGCGAGAAGTCCGATTCGTTGTTCTGAGCAATACGGATCTGGATTTGAAATCTTTACAACCTCTTCCAGAAGAATTGGTTCATCTTGTTTTACCGGAGCAGGTCTCTCCTTCTATTCTTGTGGATGTGGTGCGAAATGCACTCTATCAACTTGAATTGCGATACGAAAGACTGTCTCTGCAGTCTCGTCTGGCGTTGAGCACTCAGGAGATGCGGCGTATTATTCGTGTGGGCCAGGCCATGTCCACGGAGAGGAATTTTGACAGACTAATAGATTTGATTCTGCAGCAGGCCAGGGAACTGGTAGGTGCAGATGCAGGTTCGATCTACGTTACTGAGTCTCCCAGAGGAAATGAGAAACCGCAGTACATCCGTTTCAAGAAATCCGCTCTGGAATTAAATGCAAATGAATTCCTGTTGCCTATAGATAGTTCATCCATTGCCGGCTATGTTGCTCTTCGCGGAGAGCCATTGATTATTGATGATGTCTATGCGTTGAGCGGCGAAGAACCGTATCGATTCAACTTTGAGTTCGATCGGCTACATAACTATTACACTCGTTCCATGCTGGTGATTCCCATGAAGAATCATTCCGGGGAAGTGATTGGAGTAATTCAGCTCATCAACAAGCGAACGAACTTCAATAAGCCACTGAAGCTGGAAGAGATGCGTTCCGGCCATGTTCGGCCGTTCACTCAGAAATGTAATGAGATGGTAAGCGCGCTTGCTGGACAGGCTGCCGTGGCCATTCAGAACAATAAACTATTACAGAACATCCATAACCTTTTCGAAGGCTTTGTAAAGGCCTCGGTAACGGCCATTGAGCAGCGAGATCCTACTACATCCGGTCATTCCTTTCGCGGGGCTGAATATACAACTCATTTGGCCATGGCTCTGGATCGTTCCAGAGA
>JBHIXQ010000177.1:0-5637 GCA_041984705.1 Leptonemataceae bacterium
CTGAAAACGACAATAATGGCCATTCCTCGGAGAGAACGCCAAAGCATAGGTCTAATTCGCTTCATGTACACCCCATGTCAGATTGGATTATCTGTATGCTTGAAAGCCGTGTATTGAATGCTTCAAGCGAATTCCTGCATACGAATGGCCCGCAAAGCCTGAACGAAATGAAAGAATGGGCCTGTTCGCTTGCTAAAAAAAAGGGGACCCGGGGCCCCCTTTTGTCCAGAACATTGGAAAGTATTTATGATTATAGACCGTAATACTCGTAGTTCTTCTTGATGTATGACTCCCATTTCTCCGGCACTTCGTCTTCCGGAAAAATGGCCTGAACCGGACAGGCAGGTTCGCAGGCTCCGCAGTCAATGCACTCTTCGGGATTGATGTAGAGCATCTTGCCTTCCAGTTTGCCCTCTTCGTATCCCTTGGCTGGCCATTCTTCTTTGGTGGGATGAATGCAATCCACCGGGCATACGTTCACGCAGGAAGTGTCACATACTCCCTCGCAGGGCTCGGTAATAATAAATGCCATATTTTCCTCCTGGATATGGTCTTCTGACGGAACAGAAACTCCAGGGTCAAATTAGTGGTGCCCATCCAATTTTTCCACCACAATCAAACCGGGCCCTGCAAAAACAGGTCAGCACCCGTGCACTCCGATGTAATCAGCGCATGCCGGCCAGAACGGCCCCGGTTCGCGCCGGGATTTCCGGCTGCTCGTCCTGTTTTCTAATAAGATCGTAGTCCTTGAGATCGATTCTCTTCGTGGCCCTGCGGAACGAAAGAGTAGAGCCAGGCCATAGAACCCGGTTTTCCCCCTGCTCGTTTAGATACCAGCTTATACAACCGCCGCTTAGCCACTGGGTTCCTTTCATTTTCTTCTGGATCTCTTCATTGAATGAGCGTTGCCGCGCACTTTTAACATTCAAAGAATGCTCAGGATTCTTTCGGAGGGTATTTAGGTACTCTGCCAGATAGTTGGACTGGGATTCCATAATGTGAACCATGGAATTGTGTCCCAGACCCGTATTGGGCCCCAGAAAGAATAGCATGTTGGGAAAGCCTGAAACGGTGGTGCCCATATAGGCCTCCATCCCTTTCTCAGACCAGTAGTCTTTCAGCGAGACTTTGTCCTGACCCTGGATATCCATATCCAGATTTCGATGCATATCCGAAACATGAAAGCCCGTACAGAAAACAATCACATCTACAGTTGCTTTTTCGCCGCTTTCAGAGATGACAGTATTACCCTCAATCCGACTAACGCCAGAATCGATGACATGGGCATGGGGCCGGGCCAGAGCTGGATAATAGTCATCGGAAAGAAGCACTCTCTTACAGCCGATGCGATAATTCGGAGTCAGCTTACGAATGAGCTCCGGATCCTTCACCGCAGACCTCAAATGCTTTCGTGCCACTCTGGTCGCCAGACGATTCAATACTTCGCTTCCATAGATTACCGGACCTGCGATCAATTCGTTATAGGCATAGACCTTCAAGCGGTGCAGTTTTTGTAACCACGGATAGCGTGCAAAGAGCCTCTGCAGCCTTTTGGAAACCGGTCTGTCTTTGCGAGGAGTGACATAGGCCGCAGAACGCTGAAATAGTTGAAGTTCCTTTACATCTTCGATAATGCCAGGCACCACCTGGATGGCGCTGGCTCCGGTGCCCACCACCGCCACTCGCTTATTTTTAAGATCCACCGAGTGATCCCACTGAGCAGAGTGAAATACTGGCCCGGAAAAATTCTCCAGACCAGGGATTGCGGGAATCGAAGGTCGGTTAAGAGGTCCAACAGCCAGCACAAGAACTCTGGCTTCAACCAGGCCACCACTCTTTATATGAATATTCCAGTAACCGGAATTCGCATCGAATTCAGCACGGTCCACAGCGCTATTGAAGCGAATGTGCTGCCGCAGATTCAGATCCGCAGAACAATCCTTTAGATACTGAAGAATTTCCGGTTGCGAAGCATATAGCCTGGACCAATCACTTCTGGGTGCAAAGGAATAGGAATACAGGTTCGACTTTACATCGCAGGCGCATCCAGGATAGGTATTATCCCTCCAGGTTCCCCCTACCTCGTCTGCCTTTTCTAGAATTACAAAGGATTCGCATCCCTCTTTTTTTAATCTGGCTGCAGCCGCCATCCCGGAAAATCCCGCACCCACGATGGCCACTTCTAGTTTCATCTTTGATTCCATTTATCCATCCTCGTCTATAAATTCTGAAAAATCCCAGGCAGACCTTTGAGAGAAGATCTCTGGCATAGAACCCTGGAATAGTCCGAAGAGATACTCCGGGGTTTGCACACTCGCTCGGCCGTCCCGTTTTTGAAATCCGCCGTCTGTTTCAGGAAGTATAGGCGATCCATGGGGGTGAAACAACCGGTCTTATAATCCCTTCCCTTCATCTTATAAGATGGACCGAAAAAAGCTTGTAGGCTGAGCAAGAGTATTTCGTTATCGAGGCCCATGGAATTGCTGAGTATCATCAGCCTGCAGTTCATTTACTTCGGGGCCGGACTTTCTTTGCTCATGGTTCTGGGGCAGCTGTATTATAGCCGCCAGGAATCAGCGACGCCGGCCAATCCTTATCTTGCATTGATTGGAATCTCATCCTTTTCCATTCTGGTGCGAATTGGAATCTATCTGGAACAACTGCAGATTAACAGCTGGTGGTATTTTACCTTGTTTGCCTGTGTATTTGCCAGCGGGCCATTACTCATGCAAATGGCCCGGCGCATGATTGATGCAGCCTTTGATGGCGAACCTCCCGAAAGGGCCAGGAATCCACTTTTTCGCAGCAAATGGTACTTCGCACCCTTGCTTCCGGTGCTGGCTGTGGAGCTACAATTTCAGCTCCAGAACAGAACCGAAAAGAATGAAATACTGAGCAAAATCTATACAGAGGTAAGCTTTAACAGCGTCGATGTAGGACTTATACTGGGAATATTACAGACTTCCATCTGCCTGCTACTGCTTGTAGTGTTTGTGTATCGCACAGGAAAAGAATACAATTTGAGCGATACCGGCCGGGCTCTGAGTATATTTGTCTTCCCCCTTTTTGCTTCCATCTCCCTGCTTCTAGGTTACTCATTCAAAATAATGTGGGCCGTACACCTGGGTGGATGGTGCATTTCTGTGACTATGGTCCTGGCCTTTCTATATATGCTTCGCTATCCTCATTTCTTTCAGTCCATGAAACGGGAGATTCAAAAGGAAAGATATGCAAGGACCCAGCTCACAGGCCTGGATGTGCCCGAGCTGCTCGGTCAGCTCAAGACCTTGATGGATGAGCAAAAGTTGTTTCTGGATCCAGACCTGAGGCTTTCGGACCTGGCCCAGGAACTGGAGGTATCCTCCCATCAGCTATCACGCATCTTAAATGAGAACTTTAGCCAGAACTTCAACGCCTTCCTGAATTCGTATCGCATCGCAGAAGCGCGACAACAGCTTATAAATGAGCCAGAAAAGACCATCATTTCCATCGCTTTCGATGTAGGGTTCAATACCAAATCCGCCTTTAACGATCAGTTTTCAAGAATTACTGGCATGACCCCGGCCCGGTTTCGAAAAACCGAGTCCCAGAAATAAACATGGCCGGATCGGTTTCAAAGTGGCTCCGTTCATAGCTGAAATGCAGAGCCTAGGAAACTCTGGCCGGGTGCTGCACGGTAACTGCAGCGACTCTTAATTGGAA
This sequence comes from Leptonemataceae bacterium, assembly GCA_041984705.1. Taxonomy (GTDB): domain Bacteria; phylum Spirochaetota; class Leptospiria; order Leptospirales; family Leptonemataceae; genus UBA3465. Next base: position 3,703 of record JBHIXQ010000177.1, read on the forward strand.
GAGCGCTGCAATCCGACGGCGCCATTCGCTACGGATGGACAAGGCTCACCTCCCCTTAAGGCAAGGCCCATCATAAGAAGAGATGGGCCCCCGGCAGGCAGCCCTGGATCAGGTGGCGAACTCTTCCGATACCGGCAGACCCTGGGCTCGCAGTCTCTCTGCAGCAATCATTCTATTCTTATGGTCATCGGGATGAAAGCCTGGTCGTAGATAGTCCAGCAATCGCAGAGGCAATGCAAGAAAGAAGCGATAACCGCCCTTTCGCAGGAATCGGATGTAATCTTTTTGAAAGCTCCAGAACCCGGCATCCGGATCCTGTTTTACCATAAAACGCACTCCCTGAATTGTAAATCCCAGGAGTTGAAAGGTAGCCATGATAAAGCCGGCGATTCTCTTGAAGTATCCAGGCTTTACGTCCTGCATTACATCGAAAGCCACAGATTTGTGCTCGATTTCTTCACAGGCATGCCAGTAGAGTAGATCTCTCATATCCTGGGGCATGTCGTATTCCAGCACCTTTGTGTCGAATACCGCCTGTGCCAGAGTGGCTGTGTAATGTTCCAGCGCCACGGTTGTTGACAGAGATAGCCAGTGCCCGATTCGCCGATTTACAAATCCTTCCAGACGATCAAAGGCATTCTTTCGGTAGGATTCCAGGAACTTGTCTATTGGAAATCCTTGATCCCTTAGAGTATCCCAGGCTCGCTCATGGGCCACTCCATGTTGCACTTCCTGAGCCATAAACAGCCGAACCTGCTTTTTAAGCACTGGATCCTGGATCTGCTTTCTGTAATGGTTTACGCTCCGAATAAAGAATCGCTCACCGTCCGGAAAAATCAGATGCAGACTGTTTACTACGTGAGTGGCCGCGCGATTTCCCGCAAACCAGTGCTTTTCCATGGCTCCTCCGCCATAGGGCACTCGTCTTTCCGTGAGCTCCACTTTCTGGGATTGCTCTCTGCTGGATTTTCCGCTGGATTTATTGAAAAACTTCATGATTTCCCCCTTCCGGAAACAGTCCGGATGGTTAGTATTTGCTCTGAGTATGCCCCATCGAAGCCGAATCTGCGACCTGACTTATAAGAAATAGGCTACGATCCGAGGATTTCGGACATTTTGATAGATGAGAAATCTAGTCCGGGGCTTCTGAAATGCACGTCGCCTCCCGTAAATCCGGCAATGCGGTTTGGTAAAGTAGGAGAGGATTGCTTCGGTGGGAAGCAGGTCAGCCCAGACGATCTGCAACAATACGATTAAATCTTTCCAGATAGTATGAGTCGGTAGTATCGAATCTTCCTTCGTCCGGACTATCCACATCCAGAACTCCGATGGGCTGTGCCGTCACATGCGTTGAATCCGGTGATGGTGGAGGAGTGCCAGGAGCAAACAGAGGTACCACGATTTCGGAACGACTGGCCGGATCGCAGGCAATGTGGCCCGGGAACCGATTCACATCGTCTACAATCACCGGCTTGCGTCTTTCAAAGCAAGAACCGCAAACACCCTTTCCGGAATCTATAACCGTGCAGGCCGGCATCCCCTGAAATGGGCCCAGCACCAGTTTTTGCCCATCCCATAAATAGAAGCCGCACCAGTTCACATCATCCAGAAACCAGTAAAGAAGTGCAATGGCATTGGCAAGAGTACCCAAAGTCCCGGAACCGTATAGACTGCGAGATGCGAAGAAATGCGGCTGTGCGGATTCTTCCGGCTTTTCCAGCAAGGATTCCAGAGACTTGAGTAATTGCTCGTAGTCTGCTCGGGTATTCTGAGTCTTCCGAAATGGCTGAAACATCAAAGGCAGCCTGCCAGCACAATCCTGCTCGGTCTACGCAATTCCGCAGCTTCTTCGAGACAAAAGAAAAGGCCGAGCAATTAGCCCGGCCTTCCGTTTCATCGTTCTATTTGTAGCGATGACTTACTGCTGCACGCAGA
>JBHIXQ010000178.1:0-5637 GCA_041984705.1 Leptonemataceae bacterium
GCCCTGAAGATGCAATGCGGATCATTCCCGACCTGCCAAAGACCTACGACGAGCCATTCGCCGACTCATCACAAATTCCCACGTTACTGGTCAGCCGGATGACCCGTGACCATGTCACAGTGGCCCTCTCGGGCGACGGCGGCGATGAACTGTTCGGGGGCTACGACCGCTACCAGCAGGTCGAGCGACTGGAACGGATAAGACGCCTCGTACCTTCGATTGGCCGCCGGCTGCTCGGTGGCATCCTCGGGCGACCATCGGTCGAAACCTGGGACCATCTGGGGCTGCGCGCCAGCGGCAGCCATGTCTTCGTCGTCGACGACGAACACATCGCCCATCAGGTCGCTGTCGTGGCCGGCGTGCGCGAAGGCGGCTATGTCGCCATCGACGGCGATGTGGAAGCCGGCCAGCGATTGGGCATAATAGGGGCGAATGGGGCTGGAAAATCGACCCTTTTGAAGATTCTCAGCCGTGTCACTACCCCAACCTCAGGGCATGCGAAAATCCGCGGTCGGGTCTCGAGCCTTCTGGAAGTTGGGACTGGCTTTCATCCTGAGCTCACCGGTAGAGAGAATATCTATCTAAACGGAACTCTGCTTGGCATGACCCGTGCCGAAGTCGCTGCCAAATTTGATGAGATCGTAGACTTTTCAGGTGTTCCGGATTATATAGACACACCCGTGAAACGCTACTCCAGCGGTATGCGTGTTCGCCTGGCCTTTGCCGTGGCGGCTCATCTTGAGCCCGATATCTTGATCGTGGATGAAGTTCTGGCAGTGGGCGACGCAGATTTTCAGAGACGCTGTATTGGAAAGATGGAAGAGGTGAGCAAAGAAGATGGAAGGACAGTCCTTTTTGTTAGTCACAACATGGATGCGGTTAACTCGCTCTGCAATAGAGCAATCCTGTTATCGGATGGCAAGGTTCAGAGCGAGGGCGATCCCGAGGAAATCACTCAGGAATATCTGAAGTTAGCACTGGTTGAAATGGATACAGAACGCCTGACGGGGAAGAAGGTTTCAGTTACTGGTGCCAGAATCCTTGATCTGGAGGGCAACCATGTCCGCAGTATTGGGGTCCGGGACGGATTGATACTGGAGCTGGAAATCCTGTGTTCAGTTGAGAGTTGCATTGTTCAAATCAAGGTAAACCTCACGGATGGAATTGTCGCCGCCTTCACCGCAAATATGGGGATAGATGGCAGCAGTATTAGATTGGATCGCGGAAAGCAATTGGTGCAGTTAAGGATACCGACCTTACGGCTTCTTCCACGAGAATACATAACAAGCATAACGATAATGGACGCCAGTACCCATGATCGACTCATTCCAGGCGGGAATGCCTGTGCGATAAATATTGTAGGGGATGCAAATGAGCTTGGTCTAAAGACTGTCGTGTCTGGTTCTGCATTTCCGCGCATTGACCAATACGCATGGTCCTATCAAGGGCGGTCCTTCGGTCCAGCCAAATAGCACGGAGTAGAAAGCAGAGATGAAATCAACAAAAAGGATATTGATCACGGGGGGTACGGGGTCCTTTGGCCAGAGATTTGTTCGTACCATTCTGCAACGTTATCCGGAAATCGAGCGTGTGGTTATATACTCTCGTGATGAGCTAAAGCAGTTTGAAATGGCTCAGGAGCTTTCGCCTGATGAATATCCCCAGGTGCGCTATTTTATTGGAGATGTCCGAGATAAATCCAGATTGCTCTATGCTCTGGAGGGGATCGACACGGTTGTCCACGCAGCCGCGTTAAAACAGGTCCCGGCCGCAGAATATAATCCATTTGAAGCGATCAAGACCAATATTCTAGGTGCCCAGAATGTCATAGAGGCAAGTATTGAGAAAGGAGTTCACCGTGTTGTCGCTTTATCCACCGACAAGGCTGCGGCCCCGATCAATCTATATGGTGCGACAAAACTGTGCTCAGATAAGTTATTCACCGCGGCTAACATATTCAGCGGGAGCCACGATATCCGGTTTTCGGTGGTCCGATACGGCAATGTAATGGGCAGTCGGGGATCAGTTATTCCCTTCTTCTTGAAACACAAGGAAAAGGGCTTCCTACCCATTACCAGCCCTGAAATGAGTCGCTTTAACATTACTCTTAATGAAGGTGTAGAGCTGGTTATCTTTGCTATGGAGAATATGTGGGGCAGCGAAATCTATGTACCTAAGATTCCAAGTTATCGGATCCTCGATGTGGCGGAAGCCATAGCACCCGGTCTTGAAACTCGGGTTGTAGGCATTCGCCCTGGAGAAAAGCTGCACGAAGAGATGATCACCGAAATTGATGCTCTAAACACAATTGATGCAGGTAAGTATTTCATTATATTGCCTTCGTTTGAACCAAAATGGGATGTGCGGGAGCTTCTGAATTCGGTGGGTGGAACTATGTGCAAACCGGGTTTTCGATACAACAGTGGTGAAAACGAGGAATGGCTGACTGTGGAAGAATTAAGGGAACTGATCCTCACAGAGGTCAAGAAAGCCGGAGAACGAATCTGATCCCTTACGGTAAACACGAAATACTGCCAGAAGATGAAATGGCGGTCCTGAAGACTTTACGGTCCGGACTTTTGACCCAGGGAGAAGAGATTCCCCTTTTTGAAAAGGAATTTGGAGCATTCGTGAATTCTTCAGAATGTGTTGCCGTTTCTAGCGGTACGGGTGCCCTTCATTTGATGATGCTCGCACAGGGTGTAAGGCCGGGTCAGACTGTCCTTACTACTCCTATGACCTTTGCTGCCACATCGAATTCAGTGCTGTACTGCGGCGGCACAGTGGATTTTGTGGATATCGACCCGGCGACAGGCCTGATGGATTTGAATAAGCTTGAATCTCGCCTGCGACGCAAGTCCTCCAGCGAAACAATTGTAGGTTTGGTGATGGTTCATTTTGCGGGACAATCCGCAAATATGGAAGCTCTTGCTTCTTTGGCGGATAGATTTGGCCTCTGGGTCATGGAAGACGGCTGCCATGCGCCTGGGGCCTATTTCCTCAACTCTGCAAACGAAAAAGTAGAAGTAGGTAGCTGCAAATACTCGCTGGCCACTGCTTTTTCTTTTCACCCTGTGAAACATATTGCAGCTGGCGAAGGTGGCATGGTTGCCACTGGTGATCATGCCTTTGCCAGCAAGGTCAGACAGCTTCGAACTCATGGTATTACGCGTGATGAAACCTCATTCATGTTTGACCGGGATGGTTCCTGGTATTACGAAATGCAGTCTCTCGGATTCAATTATCGTATGTCAGACCTTCATGCCAGCCTGGCTCGGTCACAGCTCCGCCGAATTGATCACAACCTGGCCAGTCGTAGGAGAATTGCAGCCCGATACTCTGATGCATTCAACGGAACCGAAGTGAAGTGTCTGATGCCCGGACAAAATCTTGAGTCCCATGCTTTCCATCTCTTCGTGGTTCTGGTAGAAAACCGAAAAAAAGTCTTTGAGTTTCTGCGAGGTAATGGAATTGCACCGCAGGTTCACTATGTACCAGTGCATCTACATCCGTACTATCGGTCCCTTGGTTTTGCCCCCGGTGATTTCCCAGCAGCAGAATCTTATTACAGCCGGGCTCTAAGTATTCCCATCTACCCGGGGTTGTCTGACAGTGAGCAAGATTCCGTGATTCATTGCATTCTCGAGGCTACGGGCTCTTGAAGATTGCTGTTATTCCTGCTCGGGGCGGGAGTAAGCGAATCCCTCGGAAGAACAGTCGTTTATTCTGTGGCAAACCTATTCTTTCCCGGGTCATTCAACTGTTAAGGGACTCAGATTTCCTGGACCATATTATTGTTTCGACTGATGATGAGGAGATTGCGCACCTCGCGATGAACTCGGGCGCAGAGGCACCTTTCTATCGACCGGCTCACCTTTCCGATGATTTCGCTACAACATCAGATGTTCTGGCACATGCAACTTCGTGGATTCTTCAGAAAATCGGAGAGCCGGAGGCGATTGTTTGTGTATACCCTACGTCTGTTCTTCTGGACCCTGTAGATCTCAAGAAGGCGTACCTGAGGTTGATGGAAAGCGAAAAGGACTTTGTTTTTTCGGCCACCGAATTTACTTCTTCGGTTTATCGATCCTTCAAGAGATCTACAGCGGGGGGCGTATCCATGCTGTTTCCACAGCATCTTGCTACCCGTACACAGGATTTACCGCAGGTATTTCATGATGCTGGTCTTTTTTACTGGGGCACACCTACCGCCTGGGTTGAGCGCAGGCCTATCTTCTCTGAATTTTCAGAGTTCTTCGAAATACCGCCGGAACGCGTACAGGATATCGATACTCCGTCGGATTGGATAAGGGCTGAAAAAATCTTTCAAAGCTTGAACCGTACAGAGGAAAATTAGTCAATTTGCGCTGAGTCAACCCATCTGTTTTCCCTGAGGGTTGCATTTTCTAAACTTGGAGGATTTCCATGCTAAAATATTGTAAACGATGCGTCATGCCCGATACCAAACCAGATTTAGTTCTCGACGAGCAAGGTATCTGTAATGCTTGCCGGGCTTTCGAGAATCGCAAGGCAGTGAATTGGGACGAAAGAAAAAAAGAACTTGTTGAGATTCTAAAGAGATACCGCAACACAGGGAGTAATTGGGATTGCATTGTACCTGTTAGTGGCGGAAAGGATAGTACCTATCAGGTCATTCGTATGCTGCAACTGGGACTGAACCCTTTATGCGTTACAGCAACTACCTGTGACCTCTCTGACATTGGGCGAAAAAATATTCACAACATCAAAGAACTTGGTGTTGACCTGGTAGAGTTTTCGCCCAACCCTGTTGTCCGCAGAAAACTAAATCGTATTGGCCTGGAGCAAGTAGGTGATATTGCCTGGCCAGAGCATGTCGGAATCTTTACGATTCCGGTACGGTTTGCTGTTCATTACCGCGTACCGCTGATAGTCTGGGGCGAAAATTCTCAAAACGAATATGGAGGGCCCGCCGCGGCTTCGGAGAATAACGTTCTGAACCGCAGATGGCTTGAGGAATTTGGCGGACTTCTGGGCATGAGAGTCTCCGATTTATCAGAGATCTATGGTATTGAGTCCAGGTCGCTAATTCCCTACCAGTACCCGACTGACGAAGAGCTGCAGTCGGTCGGGGTCACTGGTCTCTTTCTTGGTCATTATATCCCCTGGGACGGGCTCAGTAATGCCCTGATTGCACAGGCAAACGGTTTTACAGCTTACGGAAGTGCTGTGGAAGGCAGTATGGTGAGCTACGAGAATCTGGACAATCATCAACATGGAATTCACGATTACTTTAAGTTCCTAAAGTTCGGTTTCGGCCGCGCAACGGACCACGCCTGTTTGCATATCCGCAGAGGGAGAATTTCAAGAGAGGATGGCCTTGCAATTGTACGCAAGCGAGACGGTGTATTTCCTGCAAGCTATCTGGGAAAGAGCCTGGAAGAAATAATTGCTCCTCTTGGGCTGACGGTCGATGAATTTGTAAAAATTGCCACAGATCTGCTCGCACCGGGCGGTTCGCTGATCATTCTGGATTGGTCAAATTCGACCGGCGACGCCATCAAAAATTTGCCGATGCACCTCAAATCAGCCGGCGATTTGCGACATCTTTCCGGCAAAGTACTGAATACACTCAAAAAAAACCAATTTCAATCGCAA
>JBHIXQ010000179.1:0-5631 GCA_041984705.1 Leptonemataceae bacterium
CTTTGGGCCTGCATGTTCAGGTTTCCCTTTACCATCCGGCTTACCCTTACCGTCTTTTGGGCCCGCATGATCAGGCTTTCCTTTGTCATCGGGCTTGCCCTTTCCGTCCTTTGGACCGGCATCATCCGGTTTTCCTTTCTCTTTATTCTTTTTCTCTTTTAGCTTTTCCTGTCTGGCTTCGATTTTCTCTTTCTTAACGGCCAGCTTTTCTTCCGCCTTCTTGATCTTTTCGCGCAGTCTATTGGCCTGCTCGGTCTTTCCTTTAGCTTCCAGGTCATCTGCGATCTCATTCAGTCGCTGGATCTTTCTTTCCAGACCGGTGGCCTTATCAAGCTTCTCTTCATTTTCTTCTATTTGCTCCTCTACTTCCTCCTCTGACTCAACCTCTTCGGTTTCTTCTTCCGAATCGGCCAGTAGCGGACTGGTCACCATGACGGTGCCCATGGAAAGCAGGAGTACAAGTAACCACTTGTTCATATTTCTCTCCCTGTTGGATTTTGGTCTGCAGATTGAAACGGCAATTCCCCTTTGAGTCAAGCATTTGATCCTGGAAAGCTTTCGACAAAACTGGAAATTATTAATTCGACTTGGCAATGTAGGTAGCAGAGCAAGATCAGGCCATGCAACGGTACGGGCTTTTTGAGGTCCTGGGTATAGAAGTGGAGTACATGCTGGTTGACCGGGAAACCCTGGGCATTCGTCCCGATGTAGGACGAATCCTGCAGCAGGATGGTACCCAGGTAGATGAACTGACGTTTCAGGGTACCGTCTGGTCCAATGAGCTGGTTTCGCATGTTCTGGAGCTCAAAACGGAACCTCCTGTAAAGGACGTCGCTTCCGCCTATACACTTCTTCGCAGGGACCTGGAGAATCTGGTTCCGGTGTTGCACAAGGATGGATACACTCTCCTGGGAACAGGAATGCATCCCTTCATGAGGCCAGAGGAAACTGTACTATGGCCCGGCGAAAACGGACCCATATATCAAGCATTTGATCGCATCTTTGATTGCTCCGGTCATGGATGGTCCAATCTGCAGAGCATGCACCTAAACTTTCCATTCAAGGATGACTACGAATTCGCAAGATTAATGGCAGCTATTCGATTAATCATTCCTCTACTGCCAGCCCTTTCTGCAAGTTCTCCGTTATGCGAAGGAATCTGGACGGGTTTTCATGATTATCGTCTGGAAGTGTATAGAAAGAATGCTGCGCGAGTTCCCTCGGTTTCCGGACGTGTAGTGCCGGAACCGATCTTTGACCCTGCCGAGTACGAGCAACGGGTGCTGGGCCAAATTTACGAAGATCTTAAACCACTGGATCCAGAAGGAATCCTGAGAGAGGAATGGGTAAATGCCAGAGGAGCCATTGCTCGCTTTGACAGAAATGCTATAGAGATTCGAGTTATAGATACTCAGGAATGTCTGAGCATGGACATGGCCATAGCCTGCATTGTCAATGAGACATTGAAAGGCCTGGTGGAGGAGCGATGGTCCAATCATACTTCACAAATGGCCATGGACCAGGAAGTCCTGGTAGATACATTTCTATCGGTGATTCGCAATGGAGGCACGGTTGATCTGGATGACAGTTACCGGCATGTACTGGGACTCAAGAATCAGCAGACGGTGGAATCTGCCTGGAAAGAAATCTGCGAAAGATTGCATTTTTCATCGGAGCAGAAGCTGGATCGTTCGGTGGAGTTTCTTCTCGCCAGGGGTAGCCTTTCCAGACGAATTAAGACTTTTCTGGAATCAAAAGCAGATACAATTCTAACGTCCGTGCCGGTCTCCGTTGAGAAGCACTTACTGGCCCTCTATAAAAGGATGGATTCTCCGCTGCAGCAACCATTTCTTCCCTGACCGGTATTGAAAAAAGAACTAACATGCAAAAAGGGACCAATCAGGGACAATGGAAATCGTAATTACCTGCGAACATGCCAGCAACCGGGTTCCAGCCGCCCTTCGCCATCGCATACATCGCCAGTATTCATCAGCTGACCTTGAATCCCATGTTGCCTATGATTTATTTTCTGCTCTGGCCGCCAGAAGGCTGGCCCGAAACCTGGGAGCGCCGTTGCTGGAAGGCCGATGGAGTCGACTCTGCATTGACTTGAACCGTTCCTTAAGCAACCCATCTGTGTGGTCCAGGATTGCTTCGCAGATGACCAAAGCTGAAAGAGAATCCTGGATAAAGTACCACATGGAATACCGTGCCAGGGCAGAGGCTGCCATTCGAAAAGCATCTATACGAAGTCAGGTATTGCATATATCGGTACATAGCTTTACTCCAGTATTGAAGGGTCAGAGCCGCAACTGCGACATTGGTTGGCTCTACGATCCATCCCGTAATGGAGAAGTGCAATACGCACGATGGTTTCAGCGGCAGCTCAGGGAGGCTGGCTGGAGAGTACGCCGCAACTATCCCTATCGCGGCATTGCAGACGGGCATACCACTCATCTGCGGAATCTGTTCGTGGAAGACAAATACATAGGATTGGAGCTGGAATTGAATCAATCCCTGGAAAAGGATGTCTTAAAAGTAGTAGACCATCTGTCCAGAAAGCTGAAATACCGGTAGTCATCGGTAAGCTCATGAAAGCATTCAGATTAATTACATTTCTCCCGGTCTTTTTTCTTTTCGCCTGTGATTTTCAGGCCACCATCGATCTGAGCTTTTCCCATGTAATGAAGGTGCTCCAGTCTCGGGGAAGCGACGGCATCCCGGCCCGGGCGGTGATTCGCATGGAGATGGCAGGCAAGGAAGCCTGCGAAGAAAAGAAAGGAAAGATGACTGAAATTCTTTCCAGATACTATGGAAAACCGGAATCATCCAGATGTCTGGAAGAAGGAATCAGTACCTATCTGGAGGCAACGGTTCCTCTTGTAGTAAATCGCAAAGGCCTGGTGCGAGATAGCAGTATTACTTCGATTCTTCTGGAGCAGGATAAGGCTGGTATTCAGATTCGGGTTGCCATGGATCAGGGAAGCTTTAGACGAATGCAGGATGAAATGTCGGAGGCCTTCTTCCAGAAGCCGGAAATTGAAGACCTTCTTGTGGTCCTGAATTTTAGAAATGATACGCGTTCTTCTTTAATCAGCCAGGCCCGATTTGTCTATGTCGACGGAAAGCCGCTACCCATGGAGAGTAAAGTGGTGCTGGATCCGGGTAGAGTGATTGAAGTAAGATTGTCAGATGTTGCCAGAGATTACATATACCAGAATGGATCGCTGACTCTGCTTACGGTGGAGAAAACCGTAGATGGAAAACCGTTTTCAGAAATTGAGTTTGCACAGCCAGAAAAAAAGCCTGAAAACAAAACCGAAGGCCAGGCTACAACCCAGGGTAATCCGGAGGATTCTACGGTAGATCCCAGACTCAAAAACAAGAATTTCCCGGCGCTGGAGCAAAAAGTGCAGGAGATATTAAAGAAGGATGCCACTGGAAACGAAAGCAAGTTGGGTGGGGATTGATCCATGCGATTCCGGGCAAGGGCCCTTCACAGAAAAAATGTCGGCGATATGCTGGTACTATTTTTTCATAACTGTTAATGCCTGAGAAGATAAAGCCAGGAAGATTGCACTGAACCCGGGAAAGATTTACAACACCAGCGATTCCAGCTTTCTATCGCAATTCGGGAATGCGGAGGTGAGCTCGGACCTGTCTCTGTGCGAAATCCATCACCATCTCCGGAGCGCCTTTAGCAAAAAGAACCACCAGGGGAAACGTTCCCATGGTTCACTGTTTGCCAGCATTCTTTTCGCATTGGCCATGCTGCTTCCTGCGGCGGTGAGGGCGGAGCAACCTTCGGGACTCACTCTAAACGATATCTATTTGAAAGTCCTGAAAAGAAGCGAACAGGATCAGATTCAGCAGCAAGATCTGGCTATCGCAGAAGCCAGATACAAACAAAGCCTCAGCTCCTACTATCCGGAAATATTTCTCTTTGGGCGAAAGACCTACAATGATCGTTACGATGACCAGGACAACGAGCAGCTTCAGGCTCTCATAAGGCAGCAACAAAACCAGAACAGCACTACCTCTTCCACAACGACCACAGGTACCACCGCCAGGGTTAATGATCCATATCAGGTGGGGGCCGGTTTTCGATGGCCCATCTTTAGCGGTTTTCAGACCTATCATGAATCCAGAGCCAGGGATGCCGAAAGAGTATCATCCAGATACAATCGTCAGCGGTTTCGAGAGCTTCTATTTCGCGACGTGGGAGAGGTATATTTTCAGGTTCTTGAATACAGAAAGACCATTCAGATTTTGCAGGAAGAGCAGGCCGCCCTGAGAGGAAGAATCGGTGAACTGGCGCGCAGAGTAAATATAGGTCGTTCCTCCCAGGGGGAATTGCTTGCGGCTCAAAGCGAATACAGTAGCTCCAGGATTGAGCTGGAAAGAATCAAGGGTCTTGAAGCCACTTCGCGGGAATTGCTGGCCTTTCTGATGGCTGTTCCGGCAGAAGAGATCGTGCTGGCCGATCCCGGAGAATTGCCATCCCAGGATTCCCTCACTGCCTATCTTGAAAAGGTTGAAGATCGAAAGGATCTTCGCGCTGCTATGAAATCCCTGGAGGCGGAGCGATCCAGGATGCAGGTAGAGGAAGGCGGCCATTATCCTCAGGCGAACGTAGAAGGTAGCTACTATGCCAGTCAGAAGCCGGACTATGGCCGGGACTGGGGCATTACGCTCAGTATTGAAATTCCCATTTTTCAGGGCGGTAGTACCTACTATTCCGTGAAAGAGTCCAGAGCTCAAGTGCGAAAAAGCGAACTGCAGCTGGAGGCCTTGAAGAGATCCGCATCTTACGAAATTCGGTCCGCCTACGTTGATTATATCAACTCATTGAGTCGTCTGGCTTTGCTGCGAGAATCGGTGCAGATCAGCCGGGCCACTTACTATGTGCAGGTCAGGGATTATCGCCTGGGAATTGTAACAAATCTGGAAGTTCTGAATGCTCTTCGCGGATTTCATGCTGCGAGACGCGAACTCACCAGAATGGAAATGCTTGTGCGAATGAATGAAATTCGTCTGCACGTGGCTGCGGGTATGGATTCCCATATTCCGGATCCGCCTGCCGGTTCAGATGATAGCGAAATTCAGGAAGTGCCTGAAACCGAGGATACTCCGAGGGAAGAACCTGGAACCGAGGAAACTTCCAGCGAAGAATCGGCAACCGATGCAAGCAGCACCAGAAAACAACCCGGCGACGAGGCCATACTTCAAATGCTATCCCGCCATGAGTCCAGCAAGCTTAACTGCTGTCCTTTTTACTCCGGGCTATTGGAGTTCAGAAGTTGAGACTGTCGGATATTTCCATCAAGCGACCTGTGCTGGCATGGATGATCATGTTCGGGCTAATCATCTTTGGTACCGTCTCACTTGGTAGACTCGGAATTAGCTACATGCCGGATGTGGACTTTCCCCTTCTCAGTATTCGAGTAAACTGGGAAGGCGTGGCCCCGGAATACATGGAAACAGAAATCGTGGACCGGGTGGAAAAAGAGATCATTGCTGTGGAAGGGCTGAAAGAAGTCATTTCCTCCATTCGCCAGGGAAATGCAAACATTCAGCTGGAATTCGATATCGATCGAGACATTGACGTGGCAGTCCAGGAAGTGCAGACTG
>JBHIXQ010000180.1:0-5627 GCA_041984705.1 Leptonemataceae bacterium
GGACAACACGCATTTTTCATCGCCCGCCTCCGAAAAGGAATAGGCCAGCGGACTTCCACTGTAATATGCGAACTGCGAAACTTTTTGAGGTCGATGTAAATGACCCAGGGCAACGTAATCGAACTGATCTAGAAGCGATATATTTACTTCTCCGCTGGCGCCTACGAAGGCTCTTTCTGAATCGGAGGTACTCCCGCCGGTGGCGAAGAGATGCGCGATCAAGACGTTGGGCCGATGTGGATTGAGCTGAATTTTCTTAAGAGCTGCCCGTAACGCATTTTCATGGGTCCGAGTCTGATACTTTTCGTCAAGATCGGATAGATCCAGGTCATAAGGGCTGAGAAATGGAATTCCGTAAAAGTCAACATCGCCCAGGGTTACCGGTGTGCCCACTTCTTCCAGGTTGGCCATAAAATGAATGTTCTGATCCCGAACAATAGAAGCCAGATAATCCAGCCTGGAAGCGCTATCATGATTTCCTGGAATAATCAGTACCGGTACATCGCACTGCCTGCGAAACCGGGATAGAAAATCGCTCAAGAGCTGCACAGCCTCTCGAGGTGGAATACTGCGATCGTAGATATCGCCAGCAACAATCAGAACGTCGTGAGGATCCGACATCAGTAGATTCAGTAGCTGGTCCAGAAAATGCTTCTGATCTTCGATCAGAGAATGCTCATGCAGAGTCTTACCCAGATGCCAGTCAGATGTATGCAGAATGCGCATTATTATCCCTGTGGATGTGCTTTTTGGCCAGCTCGTCTCGGGCCCAGGAGTTCAGGAACCTGATTTCTACCCTGATCTCCATCGCTCTGGCCGATGGAGCCGAGTCCTTCAATATTCAAGATTTTTTTGAGAAGCACCAATGACAGGATCTTAATCCTTCACTGTGACATAGACCAGTTCTGGAAGGTGGATCAGGCAGCGTCCCGGGAATTGCCCTCGGGGCCAGATTGTTCCTGGTCCGAATTGGGGCTCCATTCAGAGGAAGCGCCATCTTCCAGAAATTCCATTCCAGCCTCATTTTTCAGGGCTTCATCTACAGCATCTCTAAGCTCATCCTTATGCGGATCCGCCAGAAACTCCGCTTCATAGCCACCGCCTCCTCGGCGAAATGCCACCAGCGAATAGCCCTCGGCAATGCAATAGATGCTTCCAATGCAGCCATCTTCGAATCCGGAGTACCAGGTGACTACGGGCTCTGCGAAGGTAGATTCCAGCATGCCCATGAAATCCCGATCCGCCAGGGTATGCCATTCGGTGGGCTCCAGGGTCATTATCCGCACGATTTCATTTTCTCGATCGTAGTCCGCCATTCCTACCAGCTCTTCATCGCAGTAGAACTCCAGATCAAACTCCAGCTCGGTTCGATCTTCCGGACCCGGCACTACTTCAGGGTTTTGCTTTCTTAAATCCTCAGGAATGCACAGAGCCAGTCCTGTGGAGCCTTCTTCACTTCTAAGAAATCGATCCAGCTTCATTTTGCCTCCGGAGCGTCGCAGTCTTTGCAGCATTCATCCAGAATGCACCGGCCGCTCAGACCAGTGAGATCATCCAGAGCCACAAAGTACAAGGAAAATGCTGCAGATCCCGGATTTTTTTCTGTCTGGCCAGTCCCGACCCTGCCGGGTGTCTCGATTCTGGCCACCGGAGCCGCAAAATATCTTCCCTGAGCCCAGATCCCGTGTTCTGGCTCAGTGACCACATCTTTTTGAGACAATTTTTTCAACGGGACCTGGCAGAGCAGACCTAAAGGCCGGTATCCCGGACTCAGAAGCCCCCGGTGCTAGGGTGCTAACACTCAGTAAGACAAATTTAGCGCTCCCGGGAAACTCCGATTGCCCGTTTAATGATCAGTGGTCTTCAACAGAAAGCCTCTGCCATCGTACTGAAGGGTCTTTTTCTTTCTTCCGTCCCGATGATAGTAGATCCAGGTTCCGACTTTGACACCATAGTTGTACTGGCCCCTGGAAAGCAGCTCACCGGTAGCATAGTAGGTCTCTTCCGGTCCATTCATGCGGCCCCCGGTTATCATCACCTTCCGCATCAGATTGCCAGATAGAGTATTGAGATAATACTGCCACCCGGTCTCTGCACCGCCGTTGAACGTCCTGATTCGTTGAAGCTTACCGTTACGATCATACTCAAATACGTGAGTCTTTTGATTGTTACAGAGATGAGTCACCTGTTGCATCAGATTGGATCCGGGCCAGACCGATTTTTGCTCTGTATGCGTGGCATTTCCCGGACACCGATAGGAACGCTTCCAGAAATTCTCGGCTGAAACCGAGCTGAAAGAAAGCAGCGGCATCATGACCGTCAGTGCCAGGCTCGATGCAAGCAATGCCCGCGATGCAGGGGCCGGCTTCCCGGCTTGTGTTCGTTGAATATTTCTCATAGCTTCTGGAAACCTGTAACAGGAGCAGGTCAAGCCAATTGCCTGCGATATAGGATGGTATACACCGGCCAATGCGAATGCGAAATATTTGATCCGGGCGGACATCCAGATTTCGTTTCTTCCCGCCCAGTAGACATTGTCTTCGCAATGACTCTACCGTGGCTTTGTAGATTTCTAGAAGTCCCCCGAATCCTGGAGGGATTCTCCCAGTTCCTCCAGGCCTCCAGGATAATAGAATTCCATGGTATAACGATTGGAGGATTCCTTGAATACCAGTACGGAGCAATCTTCTTCATCGCTACGAATCTGTGCCAGGGCACCCCATCCGTAACCCACGTACCAGTTAATTCCGGGGCTCTTTAACGTAGCGGACGCTCTATGGACAAAATCGCGATCCTCTTTCGAATGCCATTCGGTGGGCTCCAGGGTAATTAACGTGGCCCTTTCATATTTCATTTCATAGCAAATCAATCCTCTAAAGCTACCGTTTTCGTAGAGACGGATCTCTGAATTCATGGGCAGCGCATGGACAGGAAGATCCTGATCCTCGGTTAAGATATGTTCCATGTGATTTGGACCGGCGAAATGGAAGTCCGACCCATCCTTATCAGAATTTCTCCCACCACGCAATGCTTCCAGGTTGTCCTGGCTACTGGTTGGATTCATGTTTGCAGATTTAAGATTGGTGCCAGCGCTATTATCGGATGCAGACATACCCGATCCGGAGCGTTCTGAAGTGGAAGAAGCGTTGTTCGATCGAGAAGAAAGCGGCACCGGTGGAATGGTTTCCGGCTGCGATTGTGCGTAATGGGAAGGTTCCTCCTCCAGATCAAAGCTAAATCTACAGCCACTGGCAGATCTTTGAAAGGTAACCTCTACCTCCTCCGGATACAGAGCCTCGGATGTGAGCTCCGGTGAGCGCCCGGGATCCTCCCATTCCAGTTCCGGATCCATCTGGATAATGCTGGCCGGCAGAATACTGCAAAGCTCGGTGGATGAGTAAGGGCTTCTTAAGAATTCAGACAATCGCATGGTTACCTCCTGAAGCCTCCCAATCCAGTCAGGCTTCTAGAATTAGAATAACCGGCGGCTGTGACACTTTTTTGGACCAGACCTGCCCCTATCGGAAGGCCTTTTTTTGACGTCTTTCTTTCTAATGTTGACAGCAGAAAAGAAATGATGCGGTTCTGAATTAGAATGTTTGAAACCCTGAACCAGAAGCTTAAGTCCTTTCTCAATCCGGCCAACAAGAACCCGGTGGCCCGCCATTTCCGTGAACCTGATTATGTTCAGGATCAGGAAGGACGAAAAAGCCAGGTTCTATTTCTCAAGCTCCTGATGGCCATAGCCAGGGCGGATGGCAAAATCGATCCAGAAGAGTACGAATTACTTCAAGACTATGCATTCAGTAATGCACTGAACGAAACGGAATGGAGAGAGATTCAATTCTTCGCCCATGCGAAGCTTTCCGAGGAAGAGCTGGATAATATGATTGCAGAACTGCAGAAGGAAATTCGTTCCAGGGTAGAGAAGGAAGAGTTTCTCCAGGCAATTCAGGACATGGTGGAGGCGGACCATATTATGGCAGACCGGGAAAGAGAAATCTTTTCGCAGCTCAAAGGCAAATTGCAGGATGTAGAAACCAGCATGCTGGACAACACCGTTAAGACTCTGGGAAAAGCCCTTCGCAATCAGAAGCCTTCCAGCCTGGATGAGAATGCAAGTATGTATTCTTTGAATCCGGTGGCTGCGATCTTGAAGCAGGAAATCCCCTACCAGGGATTCAATCATCAGATCATTGGCGCTCGCCTGGGGCTGATGCTTATTCTAATCCATTCCGATGAGGAAGTGGCCGGAAAGGAGTTCCAGGCCTTTGTTGAGCTCACTGCAAAGCAGCTGGGAAAGTCGGAATCCGAATGCGAAGATCTGGCCAGAAGATTGATGCAGATTCCTCCAACTCATTTTGAGCTGGCTCATCTGGGGCGATTGCTGGTGGAAGATCTGCCCGAGGAATCACGCCTGGAGTGGCTTATTTCGCTTTTTCGCATGGCCCATGCCGATGGCATTTACCATGAAGAAGAAGACCGTCAGATGCGATTGATATCCAGGTTCCTGCTACTCAGCACTCGACAATTTCTGGAAGCCCGTAAAGTGGTGACCGGAAGCTAATCGGTAACTGGCCTGTTTCAGATATCCATTATTCCGGTTGCTTTCCGTGTCCTATCCTACTTGCGGCTCATCCGGCCCGAATCCATCGGAATTACATTTACTTTCTAAGGCCCGGTAGCTAATTCAGGCTATGCAGAAGACTCTCATCGGTGCCATCGCCAGCCATGACTCGGTTCGCAAGAATGTAGAATTTTCAACCATTCTACGACTTCTATATGAAAGGGACCGGGAGCTGCTTTCTGAATTTCACTTCTTGATGACCAGAGGCACATTCAATCGCTGCGTACTGGGAAAGGATGTGGGCGATTTTCAGGAAGCGGGACAGCTCACCGGCCTGGAATCTCCAGTTCGCGAATTTATGGTCGAAAACACAACCATCCTGCCCCGAAACCGGGATGGCGGTGTAATACTGCTTTCCAATTTAATGGTTAAAAAGAGATGCTCACTGCTCTGGACCTTCCTTACGCCCACCACGACACACTGGATGAATCCGGAATTACTGGCACTTATTCGGCTTTCGGATGTATGGAGAGCCAAGCGACTGTTGAACTTCGGCTCAGTCGAGGAGTGGTTTACCCGGGAAGCCAGTCGTGATCGAAATCGAAGATTGCAGCCCATACCCCCGGAATTCAAGCTGGCGGATGGAAGTTTGCAAAAGGCCATTCCGTCCTCCAGCGGAGCCCACAAGATCGTGGCATTAATTGCTCACGATGAGATGAAACCCAGGATGATTGAGTTCTGCGTGGATTTTGAATTCGAACTGGCGCGATTCAAGCGGATACTTACCACAGGCACCACCGGTAAGAAAATTATGGATGCCACCTCCATGCTTAAAGATCGCATCGTTCCTTTGAATTCAGGTCCCCTGGGTGGAGATATTGAAATCGCAGTGGAGGTTCTTTTTGATCAGTGCGATGTAATTATCTTCTTTGTGGATCCACTTCATCCACATCCGCATACGGATGATATTCGAGTGGTTTTTGCCGCTGCCATGCGCACTCCTACCGTCCGGGTACTGGCCAATGAAATGCAGGCCAGAGAGTGGATGGATCGAGTTGTA
>JBHIXQ010000181.1:0-5585 GCA_041984705.1 Leptonemataceae bacterium
TTTACATAGCGAAGCACTCGATTCGAAAATGCCAGAAAACCTACCCTGTCCTGCTGTCTTTCCGCTACAGCAGAAAGCAGTAGGGAACCGTTAATCGCATAGTCCAGATAACTCTGGGAATCGTCGGTGGCTGTCATGGTACGACCGCAATCCACCAGAAACAGAACGCTCTGGTTGCGATTCATTTCGTATTCACGGACTATGAGCCTTTGATTTCTTGCAGTGGCCTTCCAGTCTATATGGCGAAATTCATCGTCTCTGGTATAGTCCCGGAGGCGTTCGAATTCCTGATCTCCACCCCGACGACGAAACTTGCGCACCCCCATGAGCCCCAGATGGCTCTTTCTGGCAAGCAACAGATAGCGGCTTATTGCCTTCAAATCCGGATATACCCGGACATCGGACTGACATGGCAATACATGGATCTTACGCATCAGCCCAATCAGAGAAAAGCAGGTTAAATAGACATGACGAAAAGGATAAAGTCCTCTTTTTGCTATGCGAATACGGTAGGAAAGACTGTTGATTCCCCGGCGAAATCTACCTGTGAAGGGCATTCCATATTGTTTTGCCAGATCAAATTCATGGTCCGCCAGTTTGACTTTGAATCGCCCCTGCAGGGTTCTTCTAATATGCACATCCAGGGTTACATGATGCCTGAATCCCTGGGAAAAAATCCGGTCTGTCTTTCTTTCTATATGGAATCGCTTTTTCCCCGGAATGGTAAATGCATCCAGCAGTCCCAGAAGCATCCAGAAAGACAGGGCCCCCAGGATAATGAGCCTGGCCGGATCGTAATAGATTCGCAGCGATGGAATAAAATACAGACCTCCTGCGGTTAACACAGAGAGGCCGGCCAGCACCAGAAGCGGATACCAGAATCTGTTCGTGGGATAGAACATCTCAGGTTCCCGGAACTTCTACGCTCTCCAGCAGGCTGTTTACAATGTCATCCGGCTTCATACCTTCTACTTCGCTTTCCGGAGTGAGCATTAATCGATGCCGGAAGCAGGCCGGTGCCATTTCCTTGATATCATCTGCGATTACATAGTCCCGGCCATCCATCAGGGCAAGAACTCGGGCCGTGCGAATCAATGCAATGCCGGCTCGGGGGGAGCATCCCAGTTGCACTTCGATTCTTTTGCGACTTTCCCGAACCAGTCGATTTACATATTCCAGAATGCTTTCGGAAATAGTAACCTTTTCGCACAGACCCATGGTATTCAAAACACCCTTCGAATCCATGATCGGCTCCAGTTTCTCGGGCTCCGGTTCGCCCTGGCCTGCATGCTGGGAATAGATCCTGTATTCTTCATTCTCCGCGGGATAATCAATATACAGTTTAACCAGAAATCGATCCAGCTGTGCTTCCGGAAGATTATAGGTACCTTCAGATTCCACCGGGTTCTGGGTGGCCATGACGAAGAAAGGATCATCCACCTGAAACGTACTGTTATCTACGGTTATGGTTCCTTCCTGCATGATTTCCAGAAGCGCCGAGTGGGTCTTGGCCGGAGCCCGGTTGATTTCATCGGCCAGAAGAAGATTCGTAAACACAGGGCCTTTATAGAATACAAACTTCTGTTCCTTCTGGTCATAGATATGGGAACCGGTGATGTCCGATGGCATTAGATCCGGGGTAAATTGAATTCTATTGAAGTCACAACCCAGCAAACTTCCCAGGGTTCGCACGAGCAAAGTCTTACCCAGGCCAGGAACCCCTTCTATAAGAGCATGGCCTCCGCCAAACAGGGCCGCAAGGATTCCACGAACCAGTTCATCCTGACCTACATAAACCCGGGACATCTGTTCCTTGAGTTTTCGAATTACTTCGCGCATTTGCGCCTGTTCCTGTTCACCTAACATTGCTTACTCCCAGAGTTTTCGTATCCTTTTTAATATGGTTGCTTCGTCCAATTTCGTATTCTGATTGATTTCAGGAAAGAGCGCATCCAGGCTCTGCTTTTTCTTCCATCGCCCCAGAGGTGCCAGCCCCTGAATTCTCTTTCGAGACCTTACCATTTTGCTTCCCAGTGCTTCGAAGTGCTCTTTGAAGTTTCGGGTGCCAGATTCAGCAGGCTGAAGTGGTGTTCGTTCATGAGGAAACCGGGACCAGATAAAAACAATAAGTACCAGAATAAACTGCATCAATATGAGACCCCAGGGCTCCTCTGCGAAAAGGAAAAGAAGACTTCTTTCTTCGGTAGCCCTCTGGCCCGCATTCACCAGGCCCCGCTCTACGTAGGTTACCTTTAATGGTTCTGAACCCGGGGCTTTTTCGCTTACTGCATGTAAGAGAAAGGTAAGGAATGAAACGTTTTTCGATTGGGCCATTTGCCAGTTCAGGAATGGCTCGCTACCGGCCATGATGTACACCGGGACCTGACCATATTGAACTCGCACCAGAAGCGGACGTCCGGCAACCGAGATAATGGTTCTGTGACCTTGCTGAAAAAAATGATAATCCTCCAGTTCCCTTGCCACTTCCTCATTCAGCTCATCCTTTGGCGTATCCAATGGACCGTAGCCAGAGTATTCAGAAGGCTGCATGGTGCGTCGCACGGGCAATGTCTCTGGAAGCTCACCGAATCGCTCAGCACCTGCTTTTCTATTCGCCACCCGGGAACGCCAGTGCGGATAGTAGCTCCATGCACGCTTCTGCTCCGGCAGATCAATAGAACCATACCAATCTTTCATGGGCGGCCAGTCACTATCCTTCATAATAGGCAGCCCGCCCTCGAGCTGAAAGGGTAACTCAGGAGACACCTTACCTTCTTTTTCCGATTTTGTTTGCGCCATTCCCAGAATGGGAGGCATGGGATCCTTATCTTTATAAGATCGAAGCATCTCGATGGCAGTGATCTGCTCGGCCACCTTCCTGGCCTCTGTACCCTCTGGCATATCCAGTGCAATCCTTCTCCAGGCTTCGATACTGGCATCGGTATCTTTCAACAGTATTAATAGAGAAGCTCTTTGCTCCTGACTCTCCTCCTGATCCCATCGATTGTTTAATGCGTTTAATACAGGTACCAGCTGCTCGAATGCAGAAGGTCTACCGAAGCGATCCAGATACAGTATTACATCTCTCTGCTCGAAGAAGCCTTCTTCCAGAAAGCCCTTTCGCTGCAGATCCACCTTTCGCTCAACAGCCTTTTCGAATAGGTCGAATCCGTTAATACTTTCTACTCCGTCCAGGCCATATACTTCGATGACTACAGGTTCTGCACAATGAACGGCGGCCAGAAACAAAAGGCCCGGAGCCAGTCTACGCAGGGAACCTGGAAGTCTCAACGTCCTACCCCCTGTAACTGTTTTTCCATGCGATGAATCAGATCTCGATAATAATCCTGGCTGCGTGGACGTAAAGCGTAGACGGTTTCTTCAAATGCAGGGGATAAATCGTCTGCCAGTTCTACAAAAGAGGCCGGGGCCACTTTCTTAACCAGTCTCTGGAATTCCCGGGGCGTAAATCCGGTGCGTCGCGCCATGTACTTCTCTGCATAGCTGAATCGAACCAGGATTTCCAGAAGAATCTCCATAACATCGGAATAGCGCCCATCCTCCATGGCTTTCAAAGCATCGTCGAACAGAGGATCTCTTTTTCTGGGCTCTTCGCTGGAAAATGCAAGGTCAGGAAGATCTTCCTCTATCTTCCTGGCGCGAGACTGAAAGGAAATGCCGTTGCGAAATAGAAAAAACAAAAGAAGAATCACTATGGCACCCAGCAGCCCCCAGAGCAGAATGATCGGATTGAATACAGGCAGACCGCCGCTATCTCGCTTTCTCTCGGGAGCCTGTCTGATGTAGGGCTCCATGTCCTCTTCGGTAAACTCACGGTAGTCCTTCTTTTTGAAGTCATACCATTCCATCTCTTTAAGTTCTTTTTCGTATCGGCTCAATTCCTGCGAAGACTCTTCGCCAGAAAAATAGTCCTTCGCCTGCTGACAGTTAAATAGCAAAGCAACGGCTAGCAGTAGAAATAGAATTCTGAATTTGCCGAAAAGCAAGCGCCCCGGGTTCCTGCGCAATTCAGAAGTAGCTCTGCCCCTGGAAAGAACCATGATCAGCTAATCCTCTTTTGAGAGGTCATCTCGTCCAGGCCTCGAATAAACTGAAGTTCCAGATCCCAGCCCTCCAGAAATGTTCTGGCATCCACATAAAACAGGAATCTGGAAACAGCGAAAAAGACAGAGTAGAGAAAGATAAGAAAGATAAACAGTACCGAAGTCAGGGAGAAGGATGAATACTGCTCAAAGTTCTGGACCCTGAGCAATTCGAACACCGATTCAAAGAAGGTCAGTGCCAGAAACATGGCAATCCAGAACAGTATTATATGGAATAGCCAGAAAGTGAATACCTGCAAAGCGCTGGTCAGCGACGAAATTCTCTTACGCATATCCTTGCCGCGAAGGCCTTCCAGGAATAGAACCTCCGGTCGATAGAAACCACGAATCAGGACATTCCACAGAGTGATCAATAGAGGAGCAAGAATAGTTAACTGGATAAAGTAGGGCAGAACAATTCGAAACAGAAATGGAAAGAAAGTTCTCCAGCTGTCCTTCCAGATGGCCCGGTCCTTCACATCTGCCTCGAAAAGCCATCGAGCATTCATATGGAACACAGGAATTTGCAGAACCATTACCTGAAGCATTATTACAGGAAACATCAGAAGCTGTTCCAGAGCGGCATCTCCGTCTGATATCTGCTTCAGAAGCTCGATCAAAGCAACATCCAGTAAAAGGAATAGAGCGAAGATGGGGATGAGAACCCTCAGTATTTGACCCAGCTTTTCCCGAATCACGACAAAAGCGAAATCCAGAAGTTCATCCGCTCTTCGTTTACGCAGTTCGTATTGTATTCGTCTTACGTCCAGAATGAGCCCTCCAGCCCAGAACAATGAAATATAAAAACAGGATCAGAATGCAGGTGGCGCCGATGGAACCTTTTACCCACGTAGGCAAATCCGACGGAGCCACAAAGCCTTCGATAAAGGCAGCGATAAAGGTCAGAATAACATCGGCCACCAGAGCCGGAACACTGCGAAGCCCGGCCTCGGTAACAGCGCGAATTCGAGTAAGGTTCCCGGGACTGAAGAATGCGAAACCGGTTCGCATTCCTGCCCCGGCTGCCAGCCCAATGGCTGTAAGCTCAAATGGTCCATGAGCCAGAATCCAGTTCATTATGTTATCTCTGGCCGGCGAATGCAGAAGAAATCCGATGAGAGTGCCCAGATAAAATCCATTATAAACCAGCATGTAGAGAGATCCCACACCGGCCAGGATTCCCAGACCATAGCATAGCAGGGAAAGACTCAGGTTATTCAATACGTAGCCACTGCTTCCAATCAATGCATCCCCGGCACTGAGCTCTTCGCGATCCCCTGAATGCATGGATTCGTATTGCTGCAATGTAGCTTCGCCCAGAATGGATGCCGCGAAATCCCTGTACTGGTACCCCAGTACCCCGGTCACTGTAAAAAGTATGTAGAATATCGCAATGCAACTCCAGGCATAGCGATCAGAAAAGACCCCCGCTGGTAGTGTCTCCAGAAAGAATTTGCGAAATCGGCCTCGATCCTTTCTGCC
>JBHIXQ010000182.1:0-5582 GCA_041984705.1 Leptonemataceae bacterium
AAAGTCCCACCTGGGAAAGAAGCGGGACATCAGCTTGTTCTGCTCAGAATGCACAGCTGCACTGGCAAATTCCTTCAAGTGCTTACCTACCAGCATAATCTGGCTATCCATGGGTCGGATGGATTCGTAATGTCCCTCTCCAAAAGGTTTTTTTCTATATCGCACACCCATGAAAAATTTCGTAGGCAACACCAGGTCCGGCAGAGCCTCCCGAACCTTCGCATAATGATATCTCTCCATACCCAGCCGCAGAAATTGAGCCCAGAGACGATCCCTTTTTCCTTTTCCCTTTCCTTCGCAGAGGAAATCGTACAGCGCCAGTTCCTCCTGACTCAGAAATTCCTCTGGTCTTTGATCCACTTCGCGATACATGGAACCAAAGATGGGATCGGAAGGAAGCACTCGACGCGAGATTTTGAGAACCATCTTCCAGGGCAGACTGTATACAAATTTATAGCTTCCACGGCCGATGTAGTGCTCTGGAGAAATAGGCATAAAATCTTCCAGATGCTCTCGCTTGTATCGCATACCCATCCGAAAAACATGGCTTACCGGAACCATTCGTTCATAGAGTCTGCGAGGCCAGTAGGATTGTCTTAGCTGAAAATCTGCCGGTAGAAAGTCCCGCTCCGGTGCAATGGTCTCTCTGGCTTTGCGAAAGGCAGATTCAATATATTCATCGCTAAAGGAGCCTATAATGCTGCGCACCGACCGACCGGCTTCCTTGCCCCGATCGGAAATTCCCTGTCCGGCCCGCTGGATTCTGTTTCGAACCCTCTTTGCAATATCTTTGAATTTCATGATCACAGTATCACCGTTTTACGGTTGACCCCTACCCTTACATCATAGTCTTTGAACCCATCGGGCGTCGTAGCCAAGTGGCCTAAGGCGGGGCTCTGCAAAAGCTCTATCGCCGGTTCAAATCCGGCCGACGCCTCCATTTCTTTTTTCCCATCCATGCCCGGATGATGGAATTGGTAGACATACAGGACTTAAAATCCTGGGACTTCGGTCGTGCGGGTTCAAGTCCCGCTCCGGGTACATGCTCATTTCCACTTCCGCAGCCACAGATTCCGAATAATGAACGCAAAGGAATCGCTGCCGGGGCCACATGGAAGATTCCAGGGACCGTCCGCTGGACGGCCCGATTCCCTGCACGATCCAGGCAATGCCGGGGCTTAACCCAGGGCCTTGATTACATCCTCCGGGGCCTGCACAAGTTCGATCAACACCCCTTCCCCGGACATAGGAAATTCATCGTTTCCTTTGGGATGAATAAAGCATACGTTGTGGCCTGCGGCTCCTTTACGAATTCCTCCCGGAGTAAAGCGCATACCCTTTGCGGTCATATACTCCACCGCCTTTTCCAGATCATCCACCCACAGACCGATGTGATTTAATGGAGGAACATGTACTTTAGGAGCCTTTTCCGGATCGATGGGCTGCATAATATCCACTTCAATGGCATGGGGCCCGCTGCCGATTCGCAGGATGTCCTCATCTACGTTTTCCTTTTCACTCTGGTAGCTGCTGGTTTTTTCCAGTCCGAACAAATCCACCCAGAGATTGGCCAGTTTGCTTTTATCGGTGCCACCGATGGCAATTTGCTGAATTCCTAGAATACGGAAAGGTCTTTCGCTCATGGGTCAGGTCTAAGTCAGGGGGCTATTTATGAAAGTAGTTTACCGCCGAAGCGGGGCCTGCAAACGGTTGCTGATGGAACTCTGGTTTACCGAAAACCTTGAAATTGCAGCAGATATGCGCCTTCAGCTCCGGGTGGAGCGTACCATTCATTCAGAGAAAAGTGAATTCCAGAAAATCGACGTTCTGGAAACCACATCCTGTGGCCGAATGCTGGTTCTGGACGATGTCATCATGACTACGGAATTCGATGAGTTTGCCTATCATGAAATGATCGCCCATGTTCCCGCCTTTGCCCATGCTTCTCCCAGAACGGCCCTGGTGATTGGCGGTGGTGACGGAGGCACTGTAAGGGAGCTTTGCAAGCACAAGAATCTGGAAGAGATCCACCTCTGCGAGATAGACCGGCGGGTAGTTGAAGTGAGCAAGGAGCATCTGCCATCCATTGCTTCTGGTTTTGACGACCCCAGGGTTAAGTGTTTCTATGAGGATGGTGCCAGATGGGCAGATGAGCATCCGGAATCCTATGATCTAATCCTGGTGGACTCCAGTGATCCTGTGGGACCTGCCGCGGTACTCTTCGGGGAAGCCTTTTATGAAAGCTGCTACGCTTCCCTGCGCGAAGGAGGCATCCTGGCCACCCAGGCAGAAAACATCTATATGCACCGGGACATCATTGAGCGGTTGCTTCAGTACGGAGAAAAGTTCTATCAAAGACGATTCTACTACAACACCAGGGTTCCCACTTATCCCGGTGGAATGATTGGATTTACATTCTTTGCCAAGGGTCAGAATGGCCCGGATCCGTTCTACCATCTGGAAAAAAGATATAACGAATCTGAACTGACAGCCCAGGATTTTAGGTTCTGGAATCCGGCTACTCACAAGGCTGCATTCGCTCTGCCAGCATTTGCGACGGATCTGGAAAAGTATTTCGCCTGAGTGTTTTCGCCTGGTTTTTTTCTCAGTGTCTTGTCGTACCTTTTGGAGGGCTCAGGCGGAAACGCAGTTCAGGCAACTTAGTGGCCATTCCACGCATCATCGAATCAGATTCATTCCCATTCGATGGTGCCTGGAGGCTTGCTGGTAAGATCCAGCATCACATCCCCGAATCGGTCTGTATTGAGAATTCTATTCACCAGTTCCTGCAATTGATCGGCTTCCATCATGTAAGGGCTGGCTGTCATGGCATCCCTGGAATGCACCGGGCGCAGGACGATGCACTCTCTTCTTGCCTCATCGTCTGTGCGATACACTGGCAATAGAACCACCGGGAACTGCCAGATCTTTTGATACAGGCCGGTTTCTTCCAGAAAATCTTTTACGATAGCATCTGCCAGTTGAAGATTTTCGATGCGAGCCCGGTTTAGATCCTGCCCAGGCTTCAGTCGATAGGTTCCGGGGGATGAGCTGGAAAGCACCACACGATTGGCCCGATTCACACGATTGGGAATCATAGTAGCCAGTTCCAGAAGGGAATCATACTGACTTTCGCTTGTTTCTCTGCTTTCCTGAAAGAGAGCCACAGGATGCGCATAGGTTCGCTTATCTCCCTGCACTCCCACAGATAGAACCGGCAATAGCTGAGCCTGGATACCGGTGGCATCCAGCAACTCCTGAATGCTTCCACTGCTTTCTACCAGGGTACCCAGATCCACCGATCGCTCTTCGTAGCCTTCATGCTCAGATGGATCCTCCGGTGTGCAGAGACATCGCACAGCCAGACCAGGTCCAGGAAATGGATGTCGATCCACCAGATGCTCCGGAAGTCCCAGCAACCGTCCCAGCTGCCGCACTTCATCTTTGTAGAGTTCTGCCAGGGGCTCAATCACTCTCCCCTCTTCAATCATCCGGGCAATGGCTTCCACGCGATTATGATGGGTCTTGATTGTATGCGACGACTTCGTGGAACCGGATTCGATGGTGTCCGGATAGATTGTGCCCTGGCCCAGAATCCACTCCTCGCTCTGTAGACCCAGCTTCTTCGCGTACTCCGCCTGAACTTCCAGAAATAGATCGCCGATTATTTTTCTTTTCTTCTCTGGTTCGAATTGCCCCTTCAGAGCAGCAAAGAATTGCTCCGATGCATCATGCACCATCAATTCAAGGCCCAGGTTGTGGATGGCTGAAAGGACCTGACCAGATTCGTCCTTTCTCAAAAATCCTGTATCAACCAGTAATCCTCGGAGATGATCTTCCGGCATGGACTCGGCCAGAAGTGTGTAGGCTACGGTAGAATCCACGCCGCCAGAAACCAGAAAGAATACCTTTCTACCCGTAGTATCCGATTTGATTCTTGCCTGCTCTGCCTGAAGGAAGTCCTTGAGCTTCCAGGAGTTTCGCAGTCCACAGATATCGATAAAACGAGATAACAGATCATCGCCAATCTCTGTGTGCGAAACCTCGGGATGAAATTGAATGGAAAATAGATTTCTGTTTAGATCTCCCAGAGCGGCAAAGCGACAATCGGGAGTGGAGCCCAGCACCTCAAAGCCCGGAGGCAGAGCCTCTACTTCATCACCATGGCTCATCCAGACCACGGATTCATCCGGAAGACTTCCGAATATTCCTCTGGCATCCGGATCTCCATTCCAGTGGATTCGGGCCGCGCCATACTCTCTGGTTCCGGAAGCAATGACCTTTCCCCCCAGGCTATGCATCATTAGATGATGGCCGTAGCAGATACCCAGTACAGGAACGCCTGCAGCCAGGATACTATCGTCAATGGAGGGTGCTCCGGGCTCATAAACCGATTCAGGGCCCCCGGAAAGGACGATGCCGTGATACCCTGATGCCTTCTTGCCGTCGAAATCGTCGGGGAATTCGATTTCGGTGTAGGCCCCCAGTCTTCGAATTCGCGAAGCGATCAAATGAGCATACTGACCGCCAAAATCCAGAACGGCTATTTTTTCCTGGGGATGCGCTGTGCCCGGTTCCTGCATGCTGGAATAAGCTCCTCAATCTAGATTATGTCCAGAGAAGTGCGAGGCTACGGCAAGACAATGCAAATCTTATGGCTAAATTCCTGCTGCTCAGACGGGAGTTTCCTCAGGGAACGGACTCAGGTCAGAGTCCGTTCCCGAATCAGATTCAGAATCAGAATTCTAGAAATAGCTACCGGTAACATGCTTTCGAATCTTCCACTTCAATAGAGGATCCAGACCCGTAGTCCGATCCACCAGGTTCCCTTCCGGATCGATCATGACCAGCGTGGGATAGGCCTGGATTGAATATCGATTGCTCACGGAGCCATATTCATCCAGCACCACTGGATAGGAGATGGGTCGTTCGCTTAAAAAGTCTTGAACTACAGCATTCTCCTCGGCCGTTATACCCAGAATCACAAGGCCGTCGTCGTGAAGCTCCTCATAGATAGAATTCAGAATCGGTATTTCAGCTCGACAGGGCATACACCAGGTAGCCCAGAAACTGAGTACCACAAATTTTCCTTTCAGAGATTCCAGACTGTAGGATTCTCCATCTATAGACTGGACCTGGAATCTGGCCGGCGGCTCTTCCATCGCTCGCCGGTTCTCCATGTAAGTGGGAATCTTACGGTAGGCAACTATGCCCAGGACAAAAGCAAACAGTACCAGAGTAACAGCATTTCGCTTGATAAAACCCATGATTCCCTGCATATACTTGATTCGTTTCCCGGACAGCCATCGTTACGACAAGTGGAAAATACTCTCATCTCTCCTTCAATTAGCCCGGAGAATCGGGAAAACCCGGGGCTGCGCATTGAAGGTCAGGAACAAAAGCAGCCAGAGCGGATCTTTCGCGTAACCATTATTGATAACGATTATAATACCTACGAGCAGGTGATTCGAATCTGTATGAAAGCCCTGAATGTTGGCTTCGAAGAGGCATTACAGATTGCCGTTGCAGTGGATAATAACGGCGAAGCCGAGGTATTTCATGGCGATGAGAGCAGCGCTCTG
>JBHIXQ010000183.1:0-5277 GCA_041984705.1 Leptonemataceae bacterium
GCGGCCGTCTATACCTTACTATAGAATATGCTCCCGAGCCCATCGATCCCGTAATTGGTTCGATTAGCATTGACTACGGAAATGAAAATGGGCCCTATAAACGGTACTATCCGGATGGGACGCTGGAAGAAGAAGGATCCCACAGGGCTGGAAAGCGTGATGGAACCATGAAGCGGTATCATCCGGACGGGGAATTGATGGTACTGGGACAATACCGGGATGGAAAAAAAGAAGGAAAATGGAAGTATTACCACTTTTCCGGAGCCCTGGTTCGTATCGAAGATTATACGGATGGAAAGCTGGAGGGAAATGTAATCACCTATCATGCGAACGGTCTTCCCTACAGTGAAACGCTCTACCGCAACGGGGAGCCAGTCGGGCCACCGGGAGTCCAGAATCGTCTGGAAGAGGCCTACGAAAAAAAGCCGTATTCGCTTTCGCCTACCACAGATACAGTTTCCCAGCATCGTAATCGTCTATAATAACCGAATCGTCGAAGTCAAAGGTCCCTGGGATGCATGCAAGAAGCTTTTTCGCATGCTCACAGCTGCATTTGCAGCACTTTTTCGCATGGTGTTTCTTGCGACTTCTTCCATATTTCGCAAGATCCAGGAATTCATCAGTGTTCGCGCCCGGTCATTTCCCGGACGTGGTTTTGCCAGATTGTCCGGCCGACATTCCAGACAGAAAAATCCTGGTGTCTTCAATGCTAGCAGGAATGCCTATAGCTCCGGAAAGCGCAGAGGAGGTTCGGATACCCGTATCGCAGAAAGCAGGGGTGCTACCCGGGCCTCTTGGAGGGCTTCTAACGCCGAATCATCCGACCCGGCTCAAAAAGCTCTCGAAAGTGATGGCTCTGAGAAATCCAATTTAGAGTGGCCTGCAGGAGCTTCTAAGCCCCAAAAGAAGGTGGTTCCTTTCCAGAGAAAATCGCTCTGGCCCCTTCTATGGGCCAGCATCGCGCTGCTGTTTCTGGCGGTAGCCTGGACTCTGTCCGACAATGCAACGTTCTCTCCCAATACCCTGGATCAGGCGAGGATGGAAATGGATCGGCGAAGAATGCTTCTGGAGGAGCTGCAAGGTCAGCAGGATGAACTACATGATCTTCTAAAGGCCCGACCGTCCCGGGGCCTCATTCAATCCATCTTTAAAAACAACTCCAATCCCGAACCGGAACCGGCGGATCTAATGCCTGGCTCCGGGGAATCTCCGGACTCTGCGAGTGTGCCATTGACTGTGCGAAATGCATACTTGCTGGAAGCTCATCTGTCTGCGAATCAGAGATACCTTGCCGATGGAATCGGGGTTCTTCAGGCCATACCTCATCGCTGGCCTGTGGTGGGCCGAGTTCGATTGATCAACAGCCAGTACGGAAATCGCACCAGTCCTTTTGGCAGAAAAAAGGAATACCATGGAGGCACGGATCTAAAAGCCAGGTCCGGAGATTCCATCGTGGCTACTGCAGAGGGCTATGTGTATCGCGTAGGTAAACATGGTGGATTTGGAAATATGGTGCATATCATCCATCCTTCCGGGTTCGAAACCATCTATGCGCATTTAAGCAGAATCGATGTTAAGAAAGGCCAGGAAGTACGGGCCGGAGATGTGCTGGGCAAAGCAGGGGATACCGGAATTACTACAGGACCCCATTTGCACTATGAGGTTCGACTGGATGGCAAACGCCAGGATCCCATTCGCTACATGAGTCCTAGAAAGGGGCTTATAATAGCCGAATTGAACGGCCGGGCCCCGGCTGCAACGGCTCGTCGAAATTGCTTCCTTACAATTCGCTGCGTTCCTCAATAATCACCTGTAGCGCCTGCACCTCCGCTTTCTCCTCCACCAAAGTCGTCCGGAATGTCAAAAGCGGAATCTTCGGATGCGGCGCTGCTATAGTCCGAGGAACCTGCGCTATAGCTGTGTGCGCCATGGCGAGTTTCATAAAGGGCTGCTGTTATGGCCGCTCCGGCCAGCGTCGTGGCGATGCCAGACGCGGTTTCGCTTTCTCGTTTTAACCTATCAATAGAAAACGTTTCTTTGCTTTCATATTCGCAATGAGAACATCGATAGATTTTCTCTCCCGTTCCCGAATTTTCGTAATCCGGCTTCTTGATGGTTCTGGTTTCCTGTAATTCGTAGGTATGGTATTCACAGGAAGGGCAGGGCACCGAACTCTGGGCAGATTTGTAGCGTTCAATCCGGGTGGTGCCGCATTTACAGATCCAGACATCGTAATCCACAGTTCCGGCTTTTTCTTCGGCGATCTGACCTTCCTTTAGATAACTATCTTCCTGCTCCTCGGAAAGCAGGCTCATCATGGATCCGCACTCCGGACATTTCCTGGATTTCTTGCGAAATAGTTTTAGATGCCTGTCATGCCAGACCCAGCCCGATCCTATAAGAAAGGGAATAGCGATGGTAAGCCAGAATGAATTCAGAACCATGATTTCGGCGCCCACCAGTCCCAGGCCTGCGAGCAAAGGAGCCGCGGTATAATCCAGCACTGCATCGTCTATGAGACCATAGCTCTGACCCGGGGAGGAATGCTTCTTGAGTCGGGCAACTCGGCGGAAAATTCGAATGAGAAACCAGCCTCCCAGAGCAAATCCCAGAATCATCACACTGAAGCTTATCCAGGGAAGGCCTTCGCTTTCCTCTTCCTGTTTAATGCGTTGCGTCTCCCGCTCTTCTTTGCTGCTTAAATATAGCTGGTGCGGAATGGATTCTTCTGGTATGGTCTGTCCAGGTTCAATAGTGTCTCTGGATTGAATGATTTCTCCTCTGCTTATATTGGGATTGAGCAGGATGCGAATTAGAGATTGCACCATGAAATAGTGGCCGGTTCCGAACTCTCCCTTCGTGAAATAGGGGATGGCCACGTCCTGAATGATCCAGTTCGCTTTTGCATCAGGCAAGACTCCTTCCAGGCCGTAGCCCACCTCTATGCGAATCTTTCGAGTGTCTGTAACCTGAAGGATTAGAATTCCATTATCTTTTGCTGCTTGGCCGATTCCCCAGTGGGCGAATAGATCTACTGAGAATTCTTCGATATTTGCATCTCCGATGCTCTTTAGAGTAACAACGGTGATCTGAGCCCCACCTGCATCGTACATAGCCTTGCAAATAGCATCGATTCTTGACTTTTCCTGGCCCAGAATGTCTGCTCCATCATAGACAAAGCTCTGGTTCTGTTGAAGGGGATTGGGTAATTCCTGGATCTGCTTTTTATAGGCCGGCTGCGCCTCCAGTCCATTTGCTAAAGAAGTAAGAACGATGGGCAGGAGAATA
This sequence comes from Leptonemataceae bacterium, assembly GCA_041984705.1. Lineage (GTDB taxonomy): Bacteria > Spirochaetota > Leptospiria > Leptospirales > Leptonemataceae > UBA3465. The sequence continues at coordinate 3,289 of JBHIXQ010000183.1, forward strand.
AATAGAGAGAATAAGGCCGATCTGGCGTTCTCCACTCTGGACTTTCGAGGAGCGAAAGCGTGTGGAGAAGTGACAGGTCCTCGAAGCGAAGCAGCATTGCTGGCAATATGATTTGCTGCAGTGAAATGATAATTGATCTGGAAAGGATGGTGCAATTTACCGCTTGCAGATGAATTCATACGGCTCTCAGATCTAGTAATGCAACTAAATCAGGTCAAGAAGAATCGTAGTTATCGAGTGAGGGCAGGTAGTGCGATACAGGGAATCGGCCAGAACTGACAGTTCATTGCTGAGGCGACGCAGAGAGAGCCACAGAACCAGAAGCATCCGGCCAGCAGAGAGGAAATTATCGGATTCTAAGAGATCACTTCCAGGATCTTTTCTTCTACCTTGGCAGGCGTTAATTCTCGCATGCAGCGAAAATGTCCTTCGGGACAGATATGGGATCCATGAGTGCCGCATGGTCTACAATACAATCCTTCCAGTTCGGCCACTGCAGTCTTTGGCGCTATGGGCGCATATCCCAGAGAAGGAACCGTCGGGCCAAACAGAGCGACTACCGGGATTCGGGCTGCGCATCCAAAATGCACCGGGGCTGAATCATTGCTCACAAGAAACTGGGATCGTTTCATAAGGCTGAACAGACCGGGCAGACTGGTTTTTCCGCAAACATTGTGAATTCTTCTAAGGCCGTCTTCGCCTACGAATTCCCGGGCAACCTTGATGATTTGATCGGCCACATCGGCATCTGCCGGAGAACCTATCAAAAGTACATCTGACTTGTATTTCTTGATTAAATCACGGGCCAGTTCTGCGAATCCATGAGGAGTCCATCGCTTGGTGGCCCAGACAGAAGAGCAACCCAGCAAAATGGGGTTTCGAATATTTAGTTCTTTCAGAAGTTCCTGGGCTTCATGTCGGCCAGTCTCGGTTTCTTCCAGATGAGGAATGTCATCTTCCAGACTTACATCCGGACAGATGCTGTCTTTGAGAAAGCGAAGCAGTCGATGAATCTCGGGAAGCTCCATGGGGCGCTTTAATCTATGATGATAGGCCATGGAAAATCCTGCCGAGCGGTATCCAAAGCGAGTAGGGATGCCACTGAGCCAGGCGATGATGGAAGTGCGATGTGATTGATGAGGCGAAAGAAGAATGCGAAAGTTCCGCTTTCGAATATCTCCAATAAGCTTGAGCATACCCAGCCCGCGGTGGGCCTTTTTTTTATCTATCACCAGAACTTCATCGATTTCCTCCAGGGATTCCACAAAGGCCCGGGCTTCTGGTTTTACCATGACGGTGATTTTTGCCCCTGGTTTGCATTTTCTCAGTGCCCGGATCATGGGTGTTGTGAGCACGACATCGCCTATAAAAGCGGTTTGAATCAATAATATGTTCTGATTTTCTGACACTGGATGCTACTCCGGTTGGCCTACAGACTGAAGCCGAATATCCTGGATGTGTATATATTCAAGGAGATTCTACAGCCCTTTTTTACGTGGCTGTTTTTCTGGACCACCCTCTTTATGTCCATTGTCATAAAGGATGTTCTGGGTGATCTGGTGGGCAAGGGCATCGATATGACCCGGGTGGCCACCTATCTCTATTATCTTCTGGCAGAGAAAATTACCCAGACCGTTCCCATTGCATGTCTGCTTTCCGGAATTCTTGCGGCGGGTCGCCTTTCTGGAGATTCGGAAATCACGGCCATGCGGGCCAGTGGTATCAGCTTTCCCAGAATATACACAGTCTTTCTTTTCTTTGGCTTTCTTACCATGCTCTTTATGGGCTTTATGAATCTTTACTACGGTCCCCTGGCCGCACGGGAAAGACAGGCCTTTCAACAATGGCTGCAATCCTACCACAGTTTGACCCTTGTTCGGCCCGGCCAGTTCCTGGGCGCCGGAGATATGGAAGCATCCGCTTCCGATAGCTGGGACATTTATGCTGCCGGTCGTGAAGGCCCGGAGCTTACTGACGTTCAGATCCGGT
>JBHIXQ010000183.1:5287-5563 GCA_041984705.1 Leptonemataceae bacterium
TGGAAACTCGGAAGTAGTCACCGTTCAGAATATTCGAATACCCATCGGCTTTGGGGTAATCACTCGGGTGATTCGCGCAGAGAGAGGTCGCATCGTTAAGCGGATTGAAGATGGTAAGGAAGTGCCCATCATCCATCTGGAAAACGGATATATGTTGGAATCGGACAAGAACCTGGGAAGTTTTACAGTCACCGACTTTGCAGATGGTCAGATGAATTTTGTTCTGCCTTCACCCAAGAAGGGTCTGGGTAAGCTGAACGTTCAGCCAGAAGAATA
>JBHIXQ010000184.1:0-5205 GCA_041984705.1 Leptonemataceae bacterium
TCCCTTGCCCGCACCGGTATGAATCCCCAGAGCTTTCATTCCGGCGATCATCACTCGCTTAACTTCCCCAAGGATATCTGGATTCATCGCCGAGGGCATGTTATGGCCCCGTTCGATAAAGTACGGCTCTCGATCAATAATCCGATCAGCGATCCCGGTAATCCAGTACTGTCCTTCGAATGTCAGCGCATCCACCGAAAGCTCTGGACCATCCATGTACTCTTCCAGAATCATTTCTCCAGTAGTGCTGTGCTTTTTTGAATGCCTGTAAGCAGCCGCCAACTCCGATCGATGACGGATCTTAATTACACCCCGGGCCCCCATATTTTCAGCAGGCTTCAACACCGCAGGACATCCCAGCTCATCCAGACCATCTCTAGCTTCTTTCAGGTTCCAGACCGGAAAGAAATCCGGAACCGGAACACCAGCCTTTCTGAGGCGCTTTCGCATAAGAACCTTGTTGGAAGCCGCTTCAGCATCGCTATAACGAATGCCCGGCAATTCCAGGGCCGCAGCAATGGCCGATACAGCACGGGATGCATCGGTACCGGCCGTAATTACGCCATGAATCTTGATTTCCTGACTGAGCCGCTTGGCTTCACGCACGCAGCCATCGATATCCCGGGTACTCATTTGCACAAAGCGTGATGCCAGAGCCCGCCCGGGGGCCTCGGAATCCATATCGAATACAATGGGATTCACATCCATGGACCCAGCGGCTTCAATCAAGGGCACCTGCAGGGCGCCTGCACCGATGATGATCAAATTCTTGTGCATACTGAATTCAGTTTCGGTCATTGCATCCCCGGGTTAACAGTGATTTTGTATTGAATCTTCAGTCCCCACGCCTAATTCATTTGAATTGATTTCGGTTGGGCCAGAACGGACCTGGAATCTGCCATTGGAAAATCCCTTCAGGCCAAAAACGCTTCCCCGGAAAATAGATACTCAGGCCGCGAATCTGTCAATCTGTCTTATGTCGCGTTCCGGCGCCCGGGAAAGTATTCCGGACCCAGGACCTGCATTTCCGGATCAGTCTTGCTTGTTAGTAGTAGGGCTTTGCAAATTCTGACTTTTTGTATAAACTGTAGGGGAACTGTTTTCCCGACGAGATCCAGTATGCGTAGCCAGGGCACATCCATTCCAGATCACTACGATGTCATTGTTGTAGGGGCCGGTCATGCCGGAACAGAGGCCGCAGCCATCACGGCTCGATCCGGACTCAAGACTCTACTTCTGACAATGAATCTGGATACCATCGGCCAGATGTCCTGTAATCCAGCCATAGGCGGAATCGCAAAAGGACACATGGTACGGGAGATCGATGCGCTGGGCGGATTGATGGGAAAGATCATCGATCAGACCGGCATTCACTTCAAGATGCTAAATCGATCCAGGGGACCGGCGGTCTGGGCACCCCGAGCTCAGGCAGAAAAAAAGGCCTATCAGAATCTGGTAAAGTGGACTCTGGAGGAAATTCCGGGGCTGACCTTTCGCCAGGATACGTGCGAATCGCTGATACTGGAAGGAAATCGGATCATTGGAGTAATCACGGGAAGGGGCCTGGAACTCTATGCGCAGGATATAGTGCTAACTACGGGCACCTTTCTGGGAGGAAAGATTCATATCGGCGAGTATCAGGCCAGATCCGGTCGCATCGCGGAGCAATCTGCCATGGGGCTTTCTGAATGTCTGCACACCTTCGATTTTCAAATGGGCCGCCTAAAGACCGGCACTCCTCCTCGCATTCTGAAAAACACAGTGGATCTGGATCGTGTGGAAGTGCAACCTCCTGACGAAAAACCCGTTCCATTTTCTTATTCTACGAAACATCTGCCCATGCCGCAGATCGATTGTTACATCACTTATACGAACGAAAAAGTTCATCGCATAATCCATGAGAATCTGGGAAGATCTCCCATGTATTCAGGACAGATTCAATCCACCGGACCGCGATATTGTCCCAGTATTGAAGACAAGGTTGTACGATTTGCAGAGCGCGAACGGCATCATATATTTATTGAGCCGGAGGGAATCCATACCGGCGAACTTTACTTGAACGGAATCTCTACAAGTTTGCCCGAGGACGTGCAATGGCAGATCGTTAGATCCTGCCAGGGACTGGAAGAAGCGGAAATTATTCGACCAGGGTATGCAGTGGAATACGATTATGTGGATCCCCGAGAATTGGGGCCGGATCTCCAGACCAAAAAGATCGCATCGCTATACCTTGCCGGTCAGATCAACGGCACCACCGGCTACGAAGAAGCGGCCGCGCAGGGGCTCATGGCCGGCTATAACATAGTTCGCAAACGACGGAGCGAGGACATCTTTATTCTCGGCCGCGAAGAAGCTTACATCGGCGTTCTGGTGGATGATCTGACCCTCAAAGGCGTGGACGATCCCTATAGAATGTTTACCAGCCGCGCCGAGCACCGATTGCTTCTTCGCCAGGATAATGCCGACCACAGGCTGATGAAATATGGGCGCGCTCTGGGCGTGATTGAAGAAGGGCAGTTTCAGGCGATGGAGGACAGATACCATCGCATCAATTCTCTTAAAGAAAAGATCGAAACCACCGGTCTAAAGCCGGGACCCATACTGGAAAGAGCTCTTAGCCGGCGAGGCATTGAAATGCCCCGGGCCGGGTTTGGCAAGAGCGTTGGAGCTTTTCTCCGCCGACCGGAAGTAAAGGTTCACGACTGCATTGGAATGATTGAGGGCCTGGATGAACTGGATGAGGATCATCTGGAAATCCTGGAGATGGAAATCAAATATGAAGGCTACATCAAGCGCGAAGTAGAAAATATTCAGCGAAGGGAAAAGGCTCGTTCCATTGTAATACCTGCAGATTTCGATTATGATTCGGTACCGAATCTAAAGAAAGAAGCCCTGGAAAAGTTAAAGAAGATTCAACCTCATGATCTGGATACTGCCTCGCGCATTTCCGGTGTAGATCCACCAGACATTGATCTCATCCATATGCGATTGGTTCAGGCGGCTCGCCAGTCCGAGCAATAGGAAGTATTTGGCGATACGCTGCAGCAGAATCCTTTATTTTTAGCCAGCCCTTACCCGGGCATTTTCTCCCAGACGCTGCAGGAAACGACGCAGAAGCAGAGAACTGGCTAACTTTACCGGAATTTCCGTATCCACAACTCCGGTGCAGGAAGGGCATCCGGCTTCGCATGCGCAGCTTTCAATTATTTCCAGAGCTCCCCGTGCGATGCTGGCCAGGTTATCCAGGGCCAAATAACTCAGTTCCATACCGCCAGGAAATCCATCATAGAAATACACTGCCGGCTTTTCAAATATCGTGGAACGAACATCCGAACGAAAGGCGATGTCTGCTCGATCGCATAATATGTATACGGGTGTAATAATTCCAAAGCTATGCGCGATGGCAGCCAGCATCGCTCCGGAATGTCCCGACGGCACGGAACCTTCCACCACCTGCCCTGCTACATCATCCAGCAAACTCTGATCAAACAGAATCCAGCCAGCCTGGGTATGCATCTCCAGTTCAGGAAGATGGATTTCCCCCCAGCCAGTGTTTTCATGAGTCTCCAGTTTGATTTTCTTGAACAGCACTGCTTTTCGCCGCAGCAGTACCTCCCCGGAACGCACATCCAGATTCTCGAGGCTTCTCTCTTCATTATCGTCCAGGATGCTTACCTCTACTTTTTCATGGGCATCGGTATAATAATCTACATTGATCTTTCGCACCCTGGCCTGCCTGTCGTCCCACAGAAGATCCTCTACATAATACTGCTGCCCTTGATGAATATAGATCGCATGCTGATGGATAAGCAGTGGTGCAGAAAAATGATCTACTTCACCTATGACTTTCTCCTGGCCTGTGTCGGTTACATCTATAATGACAAAGTTTTCCTTTGGACCGGACCGAAGACTTACATCCGATGCTGGATATGTGTCGCTCTCCCAGTGATATTTATCTCGATTGATATGTAATACTTTAGAGTCCACCAGATGATCCAGAATTTCCTTCGTGGCAGGGAAGTCGCCAAAGCTTTCATTCACTTTAAACGGCAATTCAAACGCGGCGCATTTGATGTGATCAGCCAGAATCACAAGGTTATCCTGATTGATCTGTGCGGTCTCCGGATTTCGATCAAGGATGTATTCCGGGTGTTGCACCAGATACTGATCCGTTCCATCCGATGTGGCAATAAAGAAACTCAGGGCAGTCTGTTGCTTCCGCCCGGCTCGTCCGCTCTGTTGCAGAATAGAAGCAATGGATCCGGGGTAGCCCAGACTGACACTGGCCTCCAGACTACCAATGTCTATTCCAAGCTCCAGAGCATTGGTACTTACCACAGCCAGCAAATTTCCTTCCCGTAAATCCTTCTCAATCTGGCGACGCTCGTTGGGAAGGTATCCGCCGCGATACGATTTGATTCGATCCCTGTACTGTGGACATCTATCCTTCAAATAGGTACTTAGCAGCTCCACTCGAACTCGAGAGCGACAGAAAAAAATGGTTCGCACTCCATTGGAGAGTAGCGAAGCACCGAGTTTCGCAGCCTCTTTCAGCGAAGAGGCTCTCACTCCCAGTTCTTTTTGAACAAGAGGAGGATTGTAGAACACAAAGTATTTATCTCCAGAGGGAGACCCAGATTCATTCACCAGCGTGAAGGGCCGGCCGGTAAGTTTTTCTGCAAGCTGACCGGGATTGCCGATGGTGGCGGATGCACAGAGCACCTGCGGGTTGGATCCATAAAAGGCACAGATCCGAAAGAGGCGTCGCAATACATTGGCCAGATGGGAACCGAAGACCCCTCGATAGGTATGCAGCTCATCGATTACTATGAAATCCAGGTTTTCGAAAAGCTTGATCCAGGACGTATGATGAGGCATGATTCCGGAATGCAGCATATCCGGGTTGGTCACAACAATATCCCCGGCCTCTCTCACTCTAGTGCGGACAGTTGCAGGAGTGTCTCCATCAAATGTAAAAATCTTCATTCCAGCGCTGAGCCCATCGGATAGAGACTGAACGGAATTCATTTGATCCTGACTCAGGGCTTTCGTGGGAAAAAGGAAAAGGGATCGGGACAGTGGATTCCTGCGCTTCCGCTGCAAAACAGGCAGGATGTATGTCAGTGATTTTCCGGAAGCCGTGGGGGTTACCACTACCGTATTTTCGCCATCCAGGGCAGCCTCAATGGCTCTTGACTGGTGACT
>JBHIXQ010000184.1:5215-5530 GCA_041984705.1 Leptonemataceae bacterium
ATCTGCAAACTGCGCTTCACGGCCGGGCACATGCCGCACGGACTGGATTCTTCCATCGAACTGGGGCTCATTTTGAATATAGTCAATTAGTTGTTCGGTATTCATTCTCGTTCCTGGCACCTTATGCCTTCTGTGAGGAAGCCTGCATTCTCTTCAGTCTTTTCTCCAGCCGGCTGGTTCTCTTCTTAAGATCCAGATAATAGCGATCGGTGTTATCAACCCCTCGAAATTCCAGTAGATCCAGGCCCTCTCGTGCAATTGCAAGAGCTGCTTCGATCTCTCCGGTTCTAAACTCTCTATAGCGGCTTAATTCAA
>JBHIXQ010000185.1:0-5511 GCA_041984705.1 Leptonemataceae bacterium
GCGGCGCCAATGGCAAGCTGAAGTACCGAGTTAAAAAGGATGACCACGGCCACCACTGCAGTTCCGCTCTTGATTATGAAGTCCCAGTAGTGACCGTCGAAATGATAGATTACAGGTGCGTTGATGGATGAATAGAAAAAGAATCCTGCTGCCCCCACAATCAGAATCAACTGAAGAATGAGCAGGCCCATGGTAAAGCGCGGCCAGCGATTGGTCGGATACCTGAGATATAGATGCGAAGGGAAGACCGACATTGCAAGGCCAAATGGAACAGTAATCCATCGATGATAAGCGGCCAGAGGATCCAGAAACGACGATGAGATGAAGTAGGCCACATTCATCATGCCGGCGCAGATTAAGAGGCCGGCCATGTAACGGGTGGTGGTGGATGCTCCCCTCAGGAAAAGAAAATACAACCCCATAGTGAGGCCCATTGCCAGGCCTATAATGGAACTAACAGAATAATAGGTGAGAAAGAAAGAGTCCATTGTCCTGAATCATGAGGACTCCCGGGCTCAGGTCAAGCGGGCTTTTCAATATGAGCATCAATCTGTGATAGTTCAGAATCTTCTGAGCCAGGAATCACAAATAGATACTACTGAAAGCTTAGTTCCTATGCTATAGTTGTAACGATGACTCGGCCAGCCTGGGAAAGGAAATCAAGGGCAAACCATGGCCCTGAACTCGAAACCGGGCGCAGTTTGCTTGCATTCTGCACTAACGCCAGGCGATTCCTGCTCCGCCCTGCCGATAAACAGGCAAACGGATCAGAACAGGAATCGCGATATTACTCGGTGTATGCTAGCGAATCACTGGTATCGTTAGCTCCGATTGCGCGGAAGAAGGAAGATCCAGACTGACGCGAAATGAAGCCCTGTCCGGCGAAGCATACTGCGCATCGAACGTATCCACTACCAGAGCCAACCGGCTACCCGGCGATAGGTTGTAGGATACCGCGTTAAGATCTACCAGAACTTCCGTGGCCGCTCCCGGGGTCAGTCCATGCAATGTAACTACCCCATGAGTGATCAGAGTTCCCCAGTCCAGAAGATCCCGTTCGTAAAGATATACTACAAATTGCGCCGAGGTTTTATCGCTTCGCACCCTGAGTTTGGCTTCCGGCACTCCTCGGATCTTGAGACCGGACCAGTAGGTCCCACTCCTGAATACCTCTCCATGAAGATCGGAAACAGATGGCAGATAGAGTTTAACCGGTGCGCTAACATGGCTTTCCAGGATGGGTGAAAGCAGTGGAATGCCTGTAGAAGCCCAGGTGTCCATGCCGTTGTAGAATCGCTCTTCGCCGCTACTTCGATTCGGGTCTTCGTCCAGCGAAGGAGCACGAAACCAGCCAGACGGACGCAGATACAAAGTCTCCGTTTCCAGATCTTCGGGTGGCCAGCTGGAGTATTCGTCCCGGTCCTTCGAAAATTTTCGTTGAATTGTAACCGGATTCTTATCCATGATTCCATTGTCCTCGCCTTTGAGCCAGTAATCGAACCATGCATAGGCATTATCCCAGACAAAGTTAGAGATTCCAATGAGACCGGCAATCTCTGCCGTAGCATGAATGCCCTGATTGATGTCCAGCCTTCTGGGCCCTTCCAGTTGCCGATAAAACTCCAGAATTCCGTTGGGAGCGAACAGATTATCCTGCATGTTGTTGCTGATGTACAGAGGCTTTCGCTTTTCATTGATTGCATCGATGTAGGTTTTTGCAGATCGCTCCGCGGCCCATTCTCTTACAAAATCCACTTCTCGATGATCCAGAAGGCGATTAAAGTTTTCACGAATAATAGGATCCATTCGCCCGGTGAGTCCACCGGAAAGGAGCAATAGTTCTCCCCATACCATTCTGGGACTTTCATTTCCGTAAAGAGAACGCTCAAGATCGGTCCAGCCACTCATGGCCACTGCAGTCTTTACACGATCCTCTCGCGCCAGACCCAGCATGCTTATTCCCGCTCCATAGGAGATTCCGGCCATACCAATTTTATTCACATTTACGGGGGTATGCTCCACCAGCCAGTCCAGTGCTGCACTGAGATCCTGCATGTCTGCCGGGCCCGCAACGTTGATAAGGCCTTCGGATTTTCCAAATCCCCGCGTGCTGTAGCTCAGAACTATGTAACCTTTCTTCGCAAGGATGGCTGCAGGTACAATGTATTCGAATTCGTTCAGGGCCCAGCTATTTACAAATACGATGGCCGGGTATTTTTGTCCGCTCTGCATTCCCGCTGGCAGAAATACGTTAGCAGAAATGCGGGTTCCATCATCGCTTTCAATCCAAAGATCTTTCTCAAATTCGAAGCTACCATCATTTTGCTCATCGAAAGCCAGCTGAATTGTTTCTCGATTCACTCGAGGTTCTGGCGATGGCTGAGTAAGTAACATCGCCGCAGCAACGTCATCTGGACTCTGCTCCGGCGCACAATAATTCAGGGATAGCAATCCCAGGACCAGGGCCAATGCCCGGGTTTTCCGTTTCATAAACACTCTCCTGCAGTAGGCCTGTGACTAAAAGCCCTCCGGCCCATTTCTTTTTTTTACCGGCCTATATGGGCCAATGCAGAGAGATTATGCCAGATTCACTAGAATTGCGACCGGGATCATAATTCCGTAGTCTGAAATCAGAATCCTGGACGTTTTTAAGACAGAGTGGCCGGGTGAAGAAAATCCGAGCCCCATAAACGAAGCAATATCAGCTGTCCAGATCGGGTTTCAGGCTCTTCAAGTAATCCCGGGGCGAAAGGCCGGTTTCGGTCTTGAATGCCAGATTGAAGTTAGCTTTGCTGCTGAATCCGCATTGGTAGGCAATGGATAGAATGCTTGCTTCCGAATCGCTGGCCAGCAGACGCCGGGCCTCCTGCACCCGGTGCGAATTTACATATCGAGCGAAATTGGTGCCCATAACTCGATTCAGAAATTCCGAAAGCTGATAGTGCTTGATGCCGGCATATTCAGCAAGCTCCGCCACAGAAAGGGTTTCATCAAGAAAGACCTTCTCTTCCATTAACTTTTCCAGGCGTAACCTTAATTGATCCAGGTCCACACCTTCCAGGCGGCTGCTTCGAGCATGCTGAATGGCTTTTTCGTACTTTTCTCCCAGATGCGGATGACGAGCCGAGAAAACCCAGATCCACATAGTATAAACGGCCAGAGCGGTTGCTCCTCCATAAATGCCATCCATATATCTAAACAGATAGGCCATCAGGAAAAATACGGTGCCAAGAAATCCGCCCACTACGATTCCGATCAATACCCTCAATGCGCCCTGCTCTTTTAATTTCTGGAAATCAAGGTTATGTCCGATGAAGTGCCAGATCATTCCATACATTACAAGTCCGTACATTAACCCGGCAATCATGAGCGAATCCAGCCAGTGTAGCTGTCCGATCTGAAAGTATCTTACTGGAAGATGGGCGAATTGATCCGGTAGAAACAATGCAATCGCAGCATAGGCAACAATCAATGCAATGCCAGGGCCATAGGGAAGCCACTGGCTTAATCTAAATTCCCGCTCAGGCTCTATGTAGCAAACCGCCAGCCAGTACATGCTGGGAGCCAGAAACCAGCTGGCTGGAACATACAGATGGTTTAACCAGGGATAGGAAGAGTATAGTCCCTGGTGGTTTAAATATATAAAGAGAAATATGACGGCACCTGCAAATCTCAGGATGGCGATCCAGAGCACAACAGGCGTAAATGCCCTCTCCACCAGACCCCGCAGCGTAGCCAGTAATGTAAAAATGGCGGCAAAGGAAATGGTAAGACCCATGAAATGCGAAAGCATAGATTTCTCCGCTAGCCTGCCAGTTCTGCCACTCCCGCTCTTTGCATCCTTTCGAGATAGAAATGCGCGGCCGAATCCATGGGATTTGCCTGAAGCACCTCTTCGAATGCTCGGGCCGCTTCCGGATACTGACCGCTGAGAGCCATGTTCACCGCTTCTTCGAATCTGGAGCGCGTGGAAAGATATAGTGCCCGAACATCCTCGGAGTAACCGGACAGAACATGAAAAATCTGCAGAGCGGTGGAACGCCCTTTAACTTTCACCCGACCGAGTAAGCGAATCTCAAAATCGTCCGGATCCTGAAGCGCTGCAAGAGCTGCATCGCTTATTACAATCATCACTCCATATTTTCTGGTCAGTCTTTCGATTCTGGAGGCAGTATTCACTGTATCCGAAATCACTGTCCCTTCCATGCGATTTTCATGCCCGATGATGCCCAGCATGATATCCCCGGTATGAACCCCCACTCCAATGGAGATGGGCTGATAGCCTTTCAATGCACGGTGCCTGTTATAGACTCTAATTTCTCGTTGCATTTCAATGGCTGCTCGCAATCCGTCATCCGGCTTGCCCGGAAACAGGGCCATAACGGCATCACCAATGTATTTATCTACGAATCCACCTTGATTGTTTACCAGAGGAGTCATCCTGCGAAGATACGAATTCAGAAAATTGAAATTCTCTTCGGGGCTCATCTTTTCAGAAAGAGTCGTAAATGAGCGGATATCAGTAAACATTACTGTCATGGACTCCTGAACCTGATCCCCCAGATTTACCTGAGTTATATCGGATCGGCCAAGCATGCGCAGTAATTCGCTGGGAACGAACCGAGCCAGAGATGCATTTGTATTTTTCAGGTTCTCGGATAGCTTTCGCACGGCTTCATAGGCCATGGCAAACATTCGAGCAAGCAGGTAGGATTGCGCCAGAATGAAGATCAAAAGTCCGTAATGAAATAAAGGTCCCACAGGGCTCTGTCCGCGATAGAATAAAACGTCATTTACCGCCATCAGGCAGGCTACAACTCCGCCCGCCAGAGAAGGAATGGCCCCGCTCTTTTTTGAGATTACAGATACGATCCAGATATAGATCGAACAGATAACCGAAATCAGAATCAAGATATGAAATACCCAGAGATAATCGGCATAGATCAAAACGGGGGTCACAAATATGAAGAGACAGGCAAGACCGCCAAGACCCAGGTTGATCCTGGCCAGCCATTGGCTACCTTTTACAGGAAACGTAGCCGAGAGAAAAGCAACGAACAGTGGTCCAGCCAGAATGAAAGAGATATACTCAATGGATGTCTGTAGACCATAGCCCAGCGGCCAGATGGTTCGGACCATTACTTCATCGGTAAAGAGCATTCGAATGCTCCAGGAAAGACAGACCAATCCAAAAAGCAAAGATGCGCGGTCACTTCTACGGTTCAGAAACAATCCAAAGTGATAGAATGCCATTCCCAGAATAACCCCCAGAGATAGAACATTCCTTAGAATGGATCTTTCTCTATAGTTTAGAACCATGGATGCAGGCCCAAGCAGGGGGGCCTTTCGCAGGCCACCTCTGGGATGACTGAAGTTGGAAAACCTGACCTCAATGGTAAGCGTTTCCCCCGACCAGAACTGATAGATGGCAGGAATAGAATCTGGAATTTCAGCACCGGATTTGGTGGCTTCCTGGCCTTTCCCTCCCATGGCTACTCCATCTACATAGAG
>JBHIXQ010000186.1:0-326 GCA_041984705.1 Leptonemataceae bacterium
CCTCAACATCCAGACGCACGGCCGGCGCAACGAATTCTGGCTGGACGATAAAGACTCCAATAAACAGTCCAATCATTCCTGCATAGAGAAGCAGGCTGTTAAGAAAATCCCGAGGCTGTAGCAGGGACCAGACCGGCAGCACCGATGCGAGCAAAGCATAGACCAGAAGTAGGCCACTCCATAGCTTTATGGAATACGCCATTCCTTCTTTGCCTAGGAAACCCAATCCCATCCAGTCGCCGTAATGCGAGTAACTGGAAACTCCAATCAGTGCCAGAGTTAAGACCAGACCTACTGGAGTTAGAATCTTCAGAGAAATGTTCTTT
>JBHIXQ010000186.1:336-5267 GCA_041984705.1 Leptonemataceae bacterium
ATGGCGGCGATAATGATCAGTCCAAAGGATGGCGTTACTGCCTGAGGGAAATGGATAGCAGCGTTGGCTTCATTGGGTGCAGGAGAGAACAAAAATGCAATAACGTAAACGAAGACCCCCATGGCCAGAGCTACCAGGAAAAGAATGATAATATGAAACAATAATCGAGCTCTTGGATGAATAATACCTCTGGCCACTGCTCCTATGGACTGACCCCTGGCTCGTGAACTAACTACCAGAGAACCAAAATCATGAACACATCCTATAAAGATAGCTCCCAGGGTTACCCAGAGCAAGGCCGGTAGCCATCCCCAGATCACGGCAACAGCCGGACCCAGCATGGGAGCCAGGCCTGCAATGGAGGCATAGTGATGGCCAAACAGCACGTAACGGTTGGTAGGAACAAAGTCAATTCCGTCGTTTTCGCTGTGGGCCGGGGTAATCGCCTCTTCCCTGAGCTTAAATACCTTCTGGGCAAGAAAGCGGCTATAAAGAAAGTATCCGGCGATGTAGGCCAGAATCACTGCTATGGCTGGTAAAGTAGCATTCACAATCATACCTCGGAAGCCCTGGTATGAAGATCCAGCAGGATTTCATGGGCTCATGAAATCTCTATCTGAAAAAGATGCAAACAGAAGTTATCCCACTCCAGGCACAGTCAAGTAATCGGAGCTTGACACTGCCCGGGGCTGCATTGACCTGGAATCATGGCTGTTTTTGATACTCACTGTCACCTGGATATCGTGGCTTCCCAGGGAATTTCAGTAGAGCAAAGCCTGCGCAATGCAATGGATGCGAATCTGGCCGGACTGGTTCAGATTTCTACGGATTTGAAGTCTGCTACCTTCAACTCCAGGATCAAGGAGCAATACTCGGAATTACTGAAGGGAAGTGAATTCTCTCTGAGATGGACCGCCGGACTTCATCCGGAAGCCGCTCAGGAGTTGCATACCCTGGATGAGCTATTTTCCTTAATTCGCAAATATAGAGACGATGACTCTTTTCTGGGAATAGGGGAAACCGGCCTGGATTACTTTCATACTACTGAATTCGTTTCAGAGCAAAAGGAATCCCTCAATGCTCATCTAAAACTGGCAAGGGAACTGGATCTGCCTGTGGTGATTCATACCAGAGATACCCGGCAGTACGAACCGGGCAAGACTCAATCTGTAAGCGACACGCTTCAGGCTGTTCGCGATGTGGGTAATATTCAGGGTGTGCTCCATTGCTTTACCTATAGCTACGAAGAGGCCATGCCTTTTGTGGATCTGGGCTGGAAGGTAAGCTTTAGTGGAATCCTCACCTTCAAGAATTCCCATACATTGCATGAAGCTGCAGCGAAGTTACCACTGGAATGCCTGATGGTGGAAACAGACGCTCCTTTTCTTGCCCCCGTGCCCAATCGAGGAAAGACCAATGAACCAGCTTACGTTGTGCACACCCTGGAGTTCTTGAAGAAGCTTCGTGCAGAAAAGCTGGGCGAAGATCCAGAGAAGATTGAAAAGCAGATAGAGGCGAATACAGCCGAATTCCTTGCATTCAAAGGCTCTCGCTGAGTCAGGCCTGTGAATATTTGCAGCTTCGTTCCCGATCCAATAGGCTATTTTCCGGAATAGATCCAGACCGGAGCCAGCTTCTCTCGGACGCCATCAGTTGAACTGGCATCAGAACCATTCTGCGAATCGTTTGAATCCATGGCCTCCCTCATTTTTCTGGTTCGGCCATTTTCGCTGACTATGCTGATTTCGCATTCCATGATTTTCATCGGTTCTCCCAGAGATTTGCGAATTACCTCTGGAGCCAGGTTCTTCATATAGACTGCATCCGGGGGCCAGGTGCCCTCGAACCAGTTTCTGTTGGAAATGACCCGGGAAGGTTTCCCTGTTAAATAATCTGCGTGGTAACTCAGGATGTTGTTCTTGCTGAATAGATAGATGGGCTTCGCATGCCAGTAATCGGCCATCACAGTTACCGGGCCCGAAAGAGTATCCAGGCAGCGAACGAAGTCCGGATAATATTCAGCCCAGTTGTCTTTCGGAATTTCTGCCAGTAGCGATGAAGACGAAGCGAATCTATCTCGAGCGATGAGCAGAAGTAAGGCTGTAGAAAGAACAATTGCCCCGGATCGTCGGAAAGCCATGGCCAGAGGCCCTGTGAATCGGGAAAGATGCGCTGTCGGTCGATTTCGCAGACTACATAGTATGGAAAGCATCCCGGCAGTTGAAACGATAAAGGAACCTGCAAAATATCTTACCGAGTATGCATCTATATAGGCCCCACTGAGCATAGCTGCCAGAGGCGGAAGCCAGATAAAAAGTAGAAGATTGGATGAGCTGATTCTACCGTAGAAGATAAGGGAAGGCTGATCCTCTCTGCGAATCTCGGTTTCTGTGGCCAGCAGTACTCGATGAAGTAGAAAAATCGAAAAAACAAGAACAGCCAGGCACTGAGCATAGAATAATCGCGGTACCCCGAAGCCATCTCTGAGATCCCTGGCCATGGCCAGGGCAGAATTCAGTACTGAAATAGAAGCCACCTTTCCGGTACTCAGGATAACGGAAGCCAGGAAATTCAAGACAACACCCAGAGCCAGAGCTCCAACCGTAACCTTGATCCAGTAATTCAAGCGGCTTCCGGGGACTCGCCTGGCATAGTCCGGATTTTTTTTGCGCAGTCGTTTCGCATAAATCAGAGAAATCAACGTAGGAACGATGGACTGAACCAGCATGAGTCGATCGGATAGGATTACCAGCGAAAGCAGAGTAATGTAGATTCCCTTCCAGGGAAGCAACTCTTCGTGCCGGATGCGATGAAACAGGGTGAGCGAAGCGATGAAAGCAGCGCAATGCATTCCGGGCAGGTAAAGAAATGCATAGAAATCCTGGAAATATACGAAGGCAAGAAACTGCAGGGAAAATAGAATGCGAAATATTCCGTAGCGTTTTCCGGGCGGGGAAAACAATCTTAAGAGCAGAAAAACAGCCAGGCTGGCCTGGATTATACCGTAAACGCGCAGCGCCAGGGTATGGCTTAGAAACGAATACAGAATGGCATAAAGAGAAATATCCGGAAAGAAATAGGGAGCAGGTGTAAATGACCAGCCCAGAATGCTGATGCCATTATACAGATCCTGGACCACGGCAGAGATATAAAGGACATCGGACTGAAAGATCTCCTGGTTTGTAATGAATAGACTTCCAGAGACTGCCAGCAGGATTGCAAGAATTGTATCTCTTAATCTCTCCGGTCCTTTTTCTGGAAAGAGTCGGTTGTGCTGGAGATTCTCCATGATCAATCCTGATTGACTCCAGGGTTGCCGACGCCCATTGAGTAACGGACAGATTCGCATTCGGCATGCCTGTGGTCTGGAGGCGAAAACTGAATGCTATCCTCAGGAGGTCAATAGTTTGCCATGCTGGAGCTAAAAAGAATACAGGAAAATCCGGATGAACTGGAAAAGATGCTCAAAGACCGGATGTTTGAGCGAGTTTCAGTGGATGAAATCAAAGAATTGATTCAAAAGTCCAGGGACAAAAAGATCGAAGTAGATGAGCTCAGAAATGAGCGGAATCGCTCCAGCAAAGATATTGGAAAGTTAATTGGCTCGGGCAAGAAAGAGGAAGCTGAGAAGCGCAAGGAAGAAGTGCGCAAGATTGGTGAACAAATATCGGCTCTGGAAGAGGACCTGAACGAGATCGATACGGCTCTAAATAATCAAATTCTAAACTTACCGAACTGGCTGGATCCGGAAGTGCCCATTGGTCCGGAGACTGAGAATCGAGAACTGAGGAAGCATGGGGAGATCCCATCGTTCAATTTTGAACCCAGACCTCATTATGAAATCGGCGAAGAGATGGGCATTCTGGATTTCGAAAGTGGAGTCAAGCTGGCCGGCTCCAGATTTTATACGTATCGCGGAATGGGTGCTACCCTGGAGAGGGCAATTGTTAACTTTATGCTGGATCGCCAGCGAGAAAATGGCTACGAAGAGACCTGGGTGCCTTCTACAGTAGTGGACGAGTGCATGGTAACCACCGGCCAGTACCCGAAGTTCAAAGGCGAATACTATCGCATGGATGCCGATGAGTTATCTCTCATTCCTACGGCAGAAGTACCGCTGGTCAATCTCTTCAGGGATACAATTCTAGCGGATCTGCCAGTGGCTGTTACTGCAGCCAGTAGTTGCTTTCGCCGAGAAGCGGGGGCAGCAGGCAAGGATACTCGTGGTCTTGTGCGAGTGCATCAGTTCCAGAAAGTGGAGCTTGTACAGATCTGTGCGCCGGAAGATTCTTTGAAAATTCATGAGGAGATGCTCGGACATGCAGAGGGGATTCTCAAAGCTCTGGGGCTACCCTATCGCGTAGTTCTTCTGTCCAGCGGGGATATGGGAGCCACGGCCATGAGAACCTACGATCTCGAGGTATGGATGCCCGGGCTGAATCGCTGGCTGGAGATTTCTTCCATTAGTAACTGTGGTGAGTTTCAGGCCCGTCGTGGAATGATTCGTTTCAAAGCTGAAAAGGGTAATCGCTACGTTCATACTCTAAATGGAAGTGGCCTTGCTGCTGGCCGAACGATGATTGCCATTATGGAAAATTACCAGCAGGCGGACGGATCATTTATTATACCTGAAGCCCTGCGACCGTACGCAGGAACAGACCAGATCCGCAGTAGATAAAGGATTGAAAGCTGAACCGGATCCCTTCTAATGCAGTCTAAAACAGGTGCGGCCAATCCGCCCATGGCTTTTTAGTCAGCTGCGACAGAAGGAGAAAAAATGAAGTTACGAATCTTTGCAATACTGGTCTTGCTTTTTGCAAGTCCCGCTTTTGCCGGAGAATTTGGTCTCCGATTTGGCTACTGGGACATCCAGGAGGGATCCTTTAATCTGGATCTACAACAGCGAATTATTGCCGACGACGCACTGGTAG
>JBHIXQ010000186.1:5296-5508 GCA_041984705.1 Leptonemataceae bacterium
TCCGGAGATAACAGTTATGCTCCGGGCACAGCTTTCGGGGATTTTCGATCCGATGCTAGCTTTACCCATCCATTCATGCTGTATTATGGTCCGGCTGGCTGGCCCGCCGGTATTCGCTTCGAAACCGAGTACTATGGGACCAAAGAAGCCACTGGAGGGGGGAAGGGTTTTCTCTGACTTCTCTCAGTCAGGCCGAGATTGAAGGTTTTCGA
>JBHIXQ010000187.1:0-5506 GCA_041984705.1 Leptonemataceae bacterium
ATAGTTTGTGGCGATTCGATAGGTCCAGGTACTGAAGGCAGCCCGATACTCAAACTGATTTAGATGAAGCATGATCTTGACCAGGATTTCCTGGGTCGCGTCCTCTGCTTCCTGGGGATCCCAGAGAAATCTGAGCGCCAGATTGTAGATCTGATCTCTGACGCTCAGCAAAATCTCTTCCAGTGCGTCCATATCTCCCTTTAGGGCGAGGGGGATAAGATTCTGATAATCGGGAGAATGGGACATCGTGTCGTTAGTTCCAGGATCGAAATCAGCTGCTTCGGTTTGCAGCAATGGTGGCAAGTAGAGCCAATAAAGCAGGCAGACCCTGGGTGAACAGAATGGTCATCTTGGCGCTCAATCCACCGACGACGCCCGCTACAATCACACAACCCAGGAAGAACAGGGTGTTTGTAAAGGCCTGCCTTTTTTCGGAAATCATGAATCCGGACCAGATGAGTCCAGCCGCCAGAAATCCGTTGTACAGTCCCTGGTTTAGCGCAAGGGTTGCGGACGATGCAGCCACTTCTGGAGTCATCTTGAAAATCTTGAGGCCAAAATCTGGATGCTCCCAGAGAAACATCTCCAGAATCAAAAAGAGGATGTGCTCCAGCGCGACCAAACCGATGAGTATTTTCGATAGTAATTTCATTTCTGCTCCTTGTCCCCGGTATCGATTCTGCTTCTTTCGAAGCTTCAGGGATTAACAGTTAGACCGGGTCCGATCCACCATTGTGACATCTGCAGAAGATTTTTTTTCCTTATTTAATGATTCTGGCAATCATTTCTGATGACTTCGGCACCAATCTAATGGCCCGGGATACAAGAGCTCGGTTGTGGGGATGAATAAGGTCCGCAGATCAGTAGATCTATGACTTCCGATAATGTGGATTATGTCTCATTGCGGTGGGTACCGGCATCTTGATTTGAGCTGCCGGACGGCCGGAAGTGAGTATGGCTGAAGGTTTCCACAAATCGCCGAGTATTCCTCAGGGCAAGGCGGCACCGGGAAAGTCTAGAATCGGAAGTTAATCATAACGGCCAGATTCGTGGCCCGGACCTGATAGTCGTAAGGACCGCTGGTAAACGAGGGTCCGCCTGCGGATAAGCGAAACACAAGCAGGTTGGCCCAGTTGTATTCCAGGTAGAAGCGAGTACTCAGCAGGATTGGGGTCCGGACCCTGATCCGTTCTCGATTGATCTGGCTGAGTGCGATAAAGTCCAGCAAGGAATACTCACTGTTTCCGGCGATGTATCGATAGAGCACCAGGTCCTCGGGGCTGAGATGGATTCGTCCACGGCTGAGGTAATATTTTCCCAGGAGCTCGAGGTTGTTTCCCTGATCCAGGTTAAATACCAGATAATCTCTGAGCCAATCGCCGCGAAACATGGATCCGGACAGAAGAAGTATTAGTCTTGTGTTACTCAATGCCTCGGCTCGGGTTGAGTCTCGAAAAAAGAATGGAATGCCAAATCGATAGAATTCGGCTTCTCCTGATAATCGGGTCTGCGCACCGCCAACACCAAAGCCAAATCGAATGTTTACTAGCGGAATTTCGAAAAAGGCTGTAGGATGAATGGAATAGTACTCTCCTTCGATGGATCTTGTGGCCTTGTATCGAAACTCATTGCTGACTGTGTCCTCTGTGGAAGAGAACAGAGTAATTGTCTGATTCCGCATTTCAAAGTGTTCCGCATGAGCCCAGATGTTCATGCCCAATTTGAATCCATACCAGTCTGCAAAGATCCGGTCCCGGGAACTGAGATCCAAAAAAGGCGAAACGAAAGATGAAGTTTGAATCCTGGATTTTTGACCGGCCTGATCACGAATGGTAAGAATCAGTCGGCTGGAACCAATTCCAGGACGAACAAAAACGGATTCGCTATGCCGTCCTTCCTCGGAATCCGGCGATTCGGTTCCATCTGGAATGGCGGGATCGAGTACTTCTTCTGGATATGCCGAAGGAGTACAGATAAGCCAGGCAAGACTTAGGCTTAGAGTCCAGAAAAAGGCCAGGGTCTGGGATTGACCGGGCCTACTGGAACTAATTCTTAATGCTTTCACGGGAAGGTACCTTTTCTGCAGTGCAGTTCAGTTCCTCCCCGGCTATAGCTTCGGTTGATGCAATAGCAAAGAAGTTTTCAAGCCTCAGCAAACGAATGGTTAGTTGAACCGTTTCCGATGGGTCCACCAGAATCATCTGTCCATGTATCCTGGTTAGATCCTGCTGAAATCCGATAATGGCTCCCATTATGCTGGAGCTAAAATGATCCACTTCGCTGAGGTTCATTATGATGCGCGGCTCCTCTAGATCCAGAAGCTCCTGGAACAGGCCGCGCAATTCATAGTGCCGTTCCAGTTCCCAGTGACCACGAAAGCGCAGAACGACGCAGCATCCTTGCTCTCGTTGTTCAACTTCGGCCCACATGACTCCAATAGGCAAAATTGCGCTGTATAGAAAAGCTGATTTTCTCTTCTACCCGATCTTTATGTGTATTATTATACCAACAATCTGACGGTGTGTAACCTCCGCTTCGGGAGTTAGTTTGATGCATGGGAACTCTCCCGGGCATGGAATGTAGGCCGAAAATTCCCATTTCTCGAGAGCAAAAAATAGGGAGCAACTGTGTCTCCTGTAACAGGTAGTCGGCAGGGGCGAACAAATGCCCCTGCTCTGTTTTCCGATCTTATGGCTCCGGGATTAATCCAGAACAATTTCTGGCTGCAGATTCACTTCGTCGCGAATGGCATCGTCCGGTTTACCCTTATAGACTACTCCCCACTTCTGACGATCTATGTTAAAATCGGCGATAACGCGAGAAGGCTTACCTGCGTTCCTCTCTATTCGCGCTGTAAATTCAATGGAATGTGTTGTATCGCGCATGGTGAGGTTGCCTTTCACTCTTACGCCGCCGTCCATATCTTCAATGCCTGTAATCGCAAAGCGGCTTTCAGGGAACTTCTCAACCTCGAAAAAGTCCGTTGTTCGTAAATGCTTTTCCAGCTTTTGCTTTTTTTCTCCGGTGAGGTCGAGAACAGTAATGGAATTCATGTCCATGACAAATTCGCCTCCGGTTATCCTGTCTCCGTCCACGAAGATATGGCCGCTTTTTAAATTGATGGTTCCATGGTGCTGGCCTGTGATCTTGGTTCCCACCCAGCGAATGACACTGGATTCAATATTGATGGCCTGTTTCTCTCCCGTAGCCGGGGTTTCGCTCTGTGCTTCGTCGGTTCTGGCCATTTCCGCGTCCGGGGCCTCCGCACAATAAGCGAAGAAGAGTGCTCCTGCCAGCAAAAGAATCAAACGATTTTTCATGTTAATCTTATCCTGAAAATTTTTAAAAAGAAATCCCGGAAAGAGTCGTTCGACCACCAAAAATCTTTGAGCCGGTGGCATCCAAGGCTTTTCAACTTATCAGGCTGTTGCATTTCCTTTCATTATTCTCGCAAGATCCTCGCCCAGCGCCTTTATGTCGATTGGCTTGGTAATAAAACCATTCATGCCAGATTGAATGCAATGCTCTTCCACGTCGGAGAGTACATGAGCCGTAATAGCTACAATAGGCACATTGGATTTGTCCTTTCCTGCCTCTCCATCACGGATCGCCTGGGTGGTCTGAAAGCCATCCAGTACCGGCATTTCAAGATCCATGAGAATTAAATCGAAATCGTTTCCGGCCAGGGCCTCAATAGCTTCATGTCCATTGTTCACCGACACCACGGAATGTCCTACCTGTTCCAGAATTGTTCGTTGCACCAGGGCATTGATGGCGTTGTCCTCTGCCATCAGTATTGTCATAGCTGGCAACCGACTCTTATGATTCGCATCAGCTATGTTTGAGTCAGTGGTTCTGATGCGCAGGGGAAGAATCACATTAAAACTACTCCCTTCTCCTGGAACGCTTTCAACATTGATGGATCCATGCATGGCCGAAACAATGCTTCGAGTGATGTAGAGGCCCATGCCAGTGCCGCTTGAATGCTTCAGCAGCCGGTTATCTCCGGTACTGACCTGAGTAAATTTATCAAAGATTAAATCCAGGTTCTCTGGATGAATACCGGTGCCCGTATCGCTGACTCTGATTTGCAGTTCCATGCTTTCTGCTTCCTCATCCAGAGATAGAAGGCCAAGCTGTAGCTGCACCTGTCCGGAGCTGGTATATTTAACTGCATTTCCAAGCAGGTTGATCAGTATCTGAGCGAGTCTTCTGGAATCGCCTATAACAGAATCAGGAATGTCGCGATCGATACTGTAGCTAAACGGAAGCCCTTTCTCTTGAAATTCCCGAGAAAGTACTGAATTGGCCCTCTGTACTGTTGTTCGAAGCGAGAATAGCTCCTCTGATAATTCTAATTGCCCTTTCTCTATTACTGCCGAGTCCAGTAGATCCGAGATGATTTCCATCAGATGTCCGGATGCATCTCTCACCGTTTCCAGATAATTACGCACCTCTGAATTGAGACTTTCTTCCAGAGCAAGTTCGGTCATTCCAATGATGGCATTCATAGGTGTGCGGAGTTCATGACTGAGATTTCCCAGAAATAAGGTTTTGGCCCGGTTCGCTCTCTCCGCTTCTTCCCTGGCTCGAGTTGCTTCCTGTTCGGCCAGTGCCCGGACCGTAATGTCCTGGAAAGATCCATAGAATTTAGTTACCCGGCCAGAAAAATCTTTGATAGGAAGGCCACTGGCAATGCCAAAGATACGCTTTCCATCTCTGCGAATGGCTTCCAGTTCCAGAAAATATGGAATCTTTCTTTCGATGGAGCGGTTGATGGCTTCTCTTAGCTTTTGCAGACTTTCTTCGGTGTAAATTCTGGATAGCTCGGAGAAAGCGGGTGGACCTTCTTCTGCCGGCAATCCAAAGATATTGAATAATTCGTCGGACCAGGTTACTTGATCCGTTTCCAGGTTCCATTCCCAGCTACCCAGACTGGCCACATGTTCCGTTCTGAGGAGCATATTGGTTGTTCTTTTAAGTCTTTCTTCAAATCGCTTCCTTTCAGTTATATCCTGTATCGAACCGAATATGCGAACGCACTCTTCGTGCTCAATGATCGGGCGACCGGAGAAAACAATCCACTTCTCATTTCCCTGCGAAGTAAGTAATCGAAGCTCCTGGTCAAAGGGTTGCCCGTGGGAAACGGACAGAGAAATCAAATCCTGCAACCGGTCCTGATCATCGGCATGAAAAAAGCTCATCATTGATTCCAGATCCGGTACGAAATCCTCTGCGGTTTCGAAAATATCTGTGGTGGCGTAAGTCCATTCCAGTTTCTTGCTGACAGCGTCTATCTCCCATCCCCCTACCCGCGCTACCTGTCCGGTTTGTTCCAGCAATCTTCGCGATCGTTCGACATCGCTGGAACGTTCTTTCACTATGCTTTCCAGATTGTGACGGTAGGCGGCTAGTTCAGAGTCCTGCTTCTGCTTCTCAGTAATATCCTGAAAGGTAAATACAGCACCTTCCACTACATCATCGCCGGTTCTGTAAGGGAGAATTC
>JBHIXQ010000188.1:0-5491 GCA_041984705.1 Leptonemataceae bacterium
AGCTGGCCCGGGTTCTGATGGAGGACTTTGAAAAATCCCTGGGACGAAAAGTGCGCGAAGCATCGCTGGCCCTGCAGCTAGAAAGCTCCATGTCCAAGAATGAGATTCTGGCCGCCTATATGAACCAGGTGTATTTGGGCCACGGGGCCTACGGGATGCAGGAAGCCTCCAAGTTCTATTTTCGCAAGAACCTCAAGGAAACGAACTTCGTTGAAAATCTGATTCTAGCCTGTCTTCCTTCGGCTCCCAGCCGGTATTCGCCCATCCGCAACCCCGATGAACTGATCACGAAAATGGATGTGGTTTTCGCGGAGATGAAAAAGGAAGGATTCGAATCTCCATCCCAGAAAGAATACGATGCTCTCAAAGAGCAGGTATTCGGTTCCATGAATCGCAGTCCATCGGCCACAGTTTTTGGAACAAGAGTGAATGAAGCACCATTCGTTTCGGAGCATATCAGACTTCAGATCAAGGAATTGCTGGGCTCTGAATTCATGTATGGCAAAGGACTGCTTATTGAAACTACTATCGATCAATCTCTGCAAATCGCAGCCACAGAACAGAGCGAAGCCTGGATCGCCGATGTGGGCCGTTATCACAAACCCCAGATTCGAAAGGATGGCAAAGTAGTACCTGAAACCGATAAAGCTGTTCTGATTCGCAGAGAATATGAGCGCATGGGGCTGGGGCCGGTGCTTATGGGCGGGCCGGCCAGCGCTGTTCAGGAGCCACGGCTGCAAACAGCAAGCGTAGGTATTCATCCGGAAACCGGGGCTGTACTCTTTATGAACGGTGGCACCCGCTTTCATTCAGGCAATCAGCTCAATCGATCTGTGATGATGTACAGGCAGACCGGTAGTGCCATAAAGCCTATCATTTACTCTGCTGGCCTGGAAACCGGAGAAATCAATCCAGCTACTGCTCTGGATGATTCCCCCATCTTCTTTGACGGAGCTCGAGGAACCAATGGAGAGAATTACTGGCTGCCGGATAACATCAGCGTTAGCTATGAAGGATTGATTCCGTCCCGGGTGGCCCTGGCCAAGTCCAGAAACATCCCTGCCATTAGAGTGGCTCGTATGGTGGGAGTGCCACGTCTGGGAGAGCAGTTCCGCAAATTCTTTTTTCATACTGAAGATCAGTTTAATCAGCGTTTCAAAGAAAATCTCACCATTGCCATAGGCTCCACTGAAATGAGTCCTCTTGAAATGGCCGTGGCATTCGCTGCCATCGCAAATAACGGAGTGATGAAAAGACCGTATCTGATCAAGACCATCAAGGGTCCGGATGGAAAGGTGCTCTATAACGGGGCAGGGGAAGATGAGTTCGACCTTAATGTCCCGGCCGAAAGTCAGGTGCTTCCAGGGGATGTGGCCGCGGTGCTTACCAGCATGATGAAGGATGCTGCGAAATATGGCGGTGTCAATCGGGGTGGTTTCAGCTCCCCGGATCTTGCCGGTAAGACGGGTACAACAAACGAATATCGTGATGCCTGGTTTATTGGATTTATACCTCAGGTGGCAGCAGCTGTCTGGGTAGGATTTGATCAGCCAAAATATTCTACCCGCCGAGGAACCGGTTCTTCCCTGGCCGGGCCTCTGTTTGGACGCATCCTGAAAGCGGCACCAGCGGATCTACGGAATGGAAGATACAATTTCTCTCCTGCACCGGTAACCAAAACGGTGTGCGCTGAATCCGGTGATTTGCCCGGGCCCTATTGTCCGGCTACCAAATCCGAGATCATGCCGGCCTCGGCGGTACCGACGCATGTATGTGAGATCCACAAAAAACCGGAAGCAGAACCTGTTGCTCCCGAACCGGAGGATTCAGATTTTGATTGAGCCG
The DNA here is from genome assembly GCA_041984705.1 of Leptonemataceae bacterium. Lineage (GTDB taxonomy): Bacteria > Spirochaetota > Leptospiria > Leptospirales > Leptonemataceae > UBA3465. The sequence goes on from JBHIXQ010000188.1 coordinate 1,846, forward strand.
AAACCTAAACCTGTGCGTGGTTGCCGGTCAGTGATTCGCAGCAAACCATGGTGCCGGTCCTTGGCACTTATTTCTCTGGTAGCAATGCTGCTATCCGGTGTGGAAGCCAGAGCCAATGGCGCTGGAATGTTTCGCAGGGCTTACTCGCTGGAAACATCGGATCCGGAAGCCGCCATTCAAAGCTATAGAGCCGCATTATCTCAGGGATTGCCAGCCAATCTACGCAGGGCAGCGGTATGGAAGGTATACTTTCTGTACAAGAGAAATCATTATTACATCCAGGCCTATCGATACGGCAATTCTATAGGCGCTGGCGGATCGCATCAGTCCGAAATCCTGCGAAACGCATTACATCGATGGGGCATCACCAGCTCAGATTTTGAAACCCTGGTGAAGGCATGGTCCTCTCCCTCCAGCTTTCCAGATGTAGCCAATCGAATCATTGCCTCTCGTAGTCGAAAGGCGCCTGTGCTGGCTGCGGATTTGCGAAGGGCTCTCGAACTGGACGGTAACGGAGACATGGCCAGCCGGATCATTGTTCGAAAGCCCAACAGCAAGACCGGAAATGATCCAGATCTGGAGCAAGCAGAGTACTACTACAGTCAGGGAGATTTGAAAGGCGCGGAGGAATTGCTGTGGAAAAAATCCAGAAGCGATGATATTAATTCCTCGGCCCGCTCCCGGCTTCTGTACCTCCTGGGCAAAATTCGCTCCAAGCAGGACCGGGAGTCCGAAGCTATCAGGTTTTATCGACTGGCGGCTGGCTATGCTACGGATGCAGAGTCCAGACGGATGCTTGCCCTCGCATCCTACCAGCTTTACAGAAACGGTAAAAAGGATGCTGCTTACGAACTGATTGACCAGTTCCCCGAACCGGACGAAGATCGGATGAGGCTGTATTTTCTGGTGGTGGCTGTGGATGCGGCGGACAATCAGAACGCATTGCGTAAATTAAGGTCCATGGAGAAGGAAATCCGCGAACGGGTAAGGCTGGGACAGGCCGGATTTCTGGAAAAGAAGGCCCTGACTCTGCTCAAGTAGAAGATCGGACTTTCGGACCGGGACAGTGGAAGCCCGTAGCGTAAAAGGGCGATAGCCGAAAGCTCGAAAATCAGGCTCGGCATAATAGGATACAATGAAATCCATAGAAGTACATAGATCCGGGGTCGCCTGTGCCTTAATTATTGCGATCTTCCTGTCCGCCTGTGCCAGTACCGAACCGGTTCGCAAAGATCCGCGAACTCAGGATTCTGATCCGGTAGCGGATGAATATCTGGATGAGCAAAAAAAGCAGCAGAATCTGGAAGATGTGCCGGTGAGAATCGACAGAACCAACGATTCTGATGGCGAAGCGTTCGTAATTACCGATTCCGAAAAAAGCGATTCGGACAATTCAGGCACCACAGAGCCCGACTCCAGTAAGGAATCCACGGAAGAAGCAAACACAGATACTCCTGATAATTCGGAGCTTACAGAAGAAGAAAGGCTGCAGAAGGAAAAACAGGAAGAGCAGCGACGAAAGGAAGAACAGGAGCGCCTGGCCCAGCTGGAAAAAGAGAGAAAAAAAAGAGAAGAAGCCAGGCGGAAAGAAGAGGAAAGACGAAAGAAAGAGGCGGAACTGCAGCGCCTTCGCAATGAAGCCGTCTATCATTCAGAAGCTTTTGCCAATCGGCAAAGAGAGTTTGAAATCGCTCGCAAGACCTTTAGAATCAATGCGCTGGTTGAGGCCAGAGATGCCAGACTGGGTTCGGTGTATCCAGAATCCAGATCCTTCTGGGCATCCGAGTCCGAGGAAAGATTCAGTGCAAATCCGTCCTTTGAGGTGGATGCAGAGCAGGTGTATCTGGTTAAACTTGCAAATCCACTGGATTATCAGTCTTCCTTTCCGGTGAATCTACCGCCTGGATCCACTGCCATAGAATTAAAGGATCCCCTGGCCGTATGGAATCGTATCAAAGGCAGCTCCGGGCGATGGGTGTTGATGCAGAAGACAACGAAAGGCTACGTGCCATTAAGCTTGCGAAGACACGGTGTGGACTATCGTGTGGCTTCCGTAGAAATTGAATCCGGCCTGGTTAAGCTTGAGATCTATAGCCGATCTTCCAATCGAAGAGCGGGTCAGTATCATGTGCTTTATCCGGTGGAACTGGAACTGAAGCAAAACTGAATCTCTGCACATCCTTAGAGATCCTTGAAGGATTCCTGAAAACCACTCACTTGATGAATCGTTGCAGCCGGCCGCGAATGCAGCCGGCGAGTATGTGCGAACCCCATGAAGGAGGGTTGTTCCGCTAATCGGATACTCCAGGGTTCTGCCGGCTCCATGGTTCGCACCGGAAAAATATGAATTCAGCCGATTAGCGTAAAATCAGCTCTTTTTCTTAAATACTCCCAGGAGTTTTCCCAGGATGCCCTGCTTCTTGGCCGGTTCTGGCTTGCGCTGATTCTTGCTTCGGCCAGAATTCTGGGGCTTTCTTTGCTTTTGATTTCGATCCGATCGGCCCTCTGAGTTCTGCGGGCCACGACGCCGTCGGTTGCCCTGCTTTTTGCCGCGACTCTGTCCTGTATCCTTATCACGTCCCAGCAAACGTGCACGATCCTGGTCCCGAACGGTAGAGGAATCCGTGGCATCTGCGGTTGCCATATTGGCCTCTGCTGGTCGCCGGTCGCCTGAAGGTCTGCGACGCTTTCTTCGCCTTTGTTCGCCAGGGCCCCGGCTATTACCGGCTGCTGTAGCTTGCTTTTCCTGCGCGGGGCGCTTATCCGGGCCCCGTGAATTGTCGTTCTTGCGATCCCGATTTCCCCGGCGATTGCGGTTATTGCGACCACCGCGGTCTTTTCCCCCGGCCTCGGATCTGGATTCGCTCTTCTCTCCATGGCTTTCGCTGCTATCGCGGAAAGGTTTATATTCGCCTTCAGGAAATTTTACAAAGCCAGGATCTACCTGTCCTACCGGGATCTTGTGCCTCAGCAATTGCTCAATCCGAGGTAGACATTCAAAATCATCTTCCGAACAGAACGAATAGCTAACGCCGGTCTTACCTGCTCGAGCCGTCCTGCCAATACGATGCACATACGATTCAGAATCCTGCGGCAGATCGAAGTTAAATACATGGGTGATGTCATCCACATCAAGTCCGCGGCTGGCAACATCGGTGGCCACAAGAACGCTATACTTACCGAGTTTAAACTGTTTGAGCAGTCGCACTCGCTTCTTTTGATCCAGCAGGGAGGACAGACCGGTGGCCGCCACACCATATCGATGAAGCTTTTTGGTAATATCCAGAACCTTTCGCTTGTAGTTGGTGAATATGATGGCTCTGGGCTGCTCCGCTTTCAGGATAAGATTAATCAGATAGGGCATTTTCTCTTCTCTGCCCAGGTGAAATAGATGCTGGTCGATTTTATCGACTTCGATGGTTTCTGCTTTCGTGCGAACTTCTACAGGGTCCTGCATGAAATCCCAGGCCAATCGCATGACATAGTAGCTCATGGTGGCGGAGAAAAGCATGGTCTGAGATTTCTCCGGAAGCTTCTTCATGATGTAGCGAATGTCTCGAATGAAACCCATATCGAACATACGATCCGCTTCATCCAGAATCAGCGTTTCAACAGCACGGCAATCAAAGTTTTCTTCTTTGATGTA
>JBHIXQ010000189.1:0-5469 GCA_041984705.1 Leptonemataceae bacterium
CTTTCCAGGTTGGGTCCTCGCTCGCTTACATCTTCAAAGGCCTGTCGAATGGAATCCGGCCCTGCAATCAAATTCTCCGAGCTGAATGTAAACTGTTCCGCTGTCTCAAACTGTATAGAGTCTCCGCGAAAGACCGGAGCTGGTTTTACAGAGGGGTATTCCGGGGTTGGATCAGAAGGGGCATTGGTTGATGGGGCAGCGGCTTCCGAGTTCCGTTCCGGGGGGCCTTCACCGCCAGCTTCTCCAGGGCCAGGATCCGGAGAGCCCAGTCGAATGGGTAGAAATAGACTGTAGATTTGATGAAGTCCGTCTTTGCTGGCCAGCCGCGGGCCCACGGTGAGGCCCAGGTTGATCTTACACGGACAATACACAGCTGGTGGAGGGCATTCCCTGCGCGCCTGGAATGCCAGAAGGCTTTATTTGCTGATCTTTTTCTCTACGAACTTCACATACTTGCGAGCTTTTGGATCGAACTTATTCACTTCCAGCTTCTCGGTATGGAGCTTCTTATTCTTGGTAGTAGTATAGAAATAACCCGTTCCAGCAGTGGACTCAAGCTTTATAATTTCTCTCATGATTCCTTTTTTCTCAGACCCGTCTGGCGTCAATTCACTAAACTATACGGGGCAAATCCCTGGATGAGCAAGGCCTTCCCTCGGAGGAGCTACTGGACGGATTTTTTATATCTGCCCCTCAATTCAGGACATTTCTGTCCGATGCCGAAATAGCGGCCTAATAGAATGCATTGCCGGAGGGAGCCTTTGGAAATCAACATTCTCGGCAAAGCGAATCTAGTTCTGGGTTCGGCAGCCGTTGCCCTGGCTTTGCTTGCAATTTCTTTGCCTTTTGCAAAACCTTCCCTGGCCAGTGAACCCCGTGCTACAGATATCCTGCTGCGAGATGCTGAGTACTGTAATTTAAGGGGAGTGGAATTGGCCTTGCAGCACGGTGCCGATCCCAATGCCAGATCAAGGGATGGGAAGACTGCTGCGATGTATATTCTGGAGTGCAAAGCCAGGTTTATGCAATGGCAGTGGGCCGGTGATGTTCGGTTGGAGGCCACCATACTTTCAAGCCTCGCGCGGCTTCTGGAAGCAGGCGCGGATCTCGCTCAGAAGGACTCACAGAATCGAAGCCTGTTAGAGTATGCCTTTACGGCCCGTCATTTACCGGCGGTTCAGCTTCTTCTAGAAGCGGGTGCTGAATTTAGCGCCGGAGATTGTTCTGGTAAAGGTGCCGTGAAGGCATTTCTCACGAACTATGTGCATGCTTTTGAATACATCCGATTTCCGGTCCAGGAGGAGCAAAAGCTGTATGAAAGGGTGGTTCTACAGATTATAAAAAGGTGCGAATCGAAGCAGCGTCAGGAATTACTTTCGCAACTACTGGAGGGTGCGCTTCGAACTGCTCACTTTGAGGCTATTCCGTTCCTGATGGAACTGGAAGCCAGGCCTCCATCTCGCTGGCAAGACGACGGACCGCTTCTAACGCTGCTTCAATACTCAGAGGATGCGGCCTATGTTGCCCTGGAGTCTCTTCTGAGCAGCGATTTCGCCCATGAGATTGCTAAGTGGAAAACCGTGCCAGCACTACATCAGGCGGCTTTGCTGGGAAATACGCAAGCTCTCAAGTTGATGATTGAGTCTGGCATCCCTGCCGATATCCGGGCCGAATCACACGAAACGGCTCTGCACATTGCTGCGCTATTCGGGCATGCCGGTTCCATGCAGTATCTGGTTTCGCAGGGGCTGTCTATAGAGAGCAAGACCAGAGCAGGTCGAACTCCTTTGATGTTTGCCGTGCAGAGCGGTGAATGGGACGCTGTGGCTTTCTTGCTCCGGAAAGGGGCCTCTATTCATGCGAAAGATCAGGATGGTATTACCGCGCTCCATCTTGCTGTAAAGTCCGCCGACAAATTTCCCTTCCGGCGGACGATGATGGGGAGCCGAGAACGCAGCGAATTTTCCCTCAACCGGGTCTGGTCATTGGAAGGGCGCAAGATCGACCTGGTGGATCTACAACGGATTCAGCCGGATGGTTCTCTGGCTGAATCAATAGATCCGCCAAAAGACTATAGAGAGGATTCGAGACGGCTCGAGGAACTGCGGCCTGCTCAACCTTCGAAGGAAGAGATTGTGGAGACACCACCACAGAAGGAAGAGGTGAATGGACCGGAAGTCAGGACGAAAATCCTGGAGCTATTGCTGGACAGTGGTGCCAGGCCCAATGCAAGGGATTCCGCTGGTCGTGTTCCTCTGGACTTCGCTTCCGAAGCAGCGCGACCGGTGATCGCCCCAATACTGAGCAAATACAATTGATAAATTAGAACTGAGCATTCCGCCACAGCGCTGCTATTGCGGGGCTGGCCGCGGAGCCACGGCCACTGTGCCGTCAATACACAAAGATCATCAATTGACGATGAGCTTGCGTAGCAGCTCCCTTTCTTCAGCATCAAAGTACTTTTCGTTTTCAGCCATGATGGTTTTGATCATATCCACACTCATATAGTCGATGGTGCGGCTGTAGGCGATGTCGTTATAGGGCTCAAACCACTGGAAAATGAAGCCACCGGGCTTTTCCCAGATGTCGGCACCTCGCATGGTCTCCTCATCCACAGTGGACCGGGTTTTCTGACCGTAGGTCTTTTCCAGTTTCTCACCGATCCATTTGGACTGTATGAATGGCAGAATGACCCGTACATGGAAAAGCCGACCTTCCATGGTATCGTACTCTTCTTCCGTGAGCTGATGGTTGTTGAGCTTGGCTACATTCAGGGGACTCTTGTAGAAGTTGTATCTATAGAGAATATCGTTTCTTTTGACCAGGATGTAGCGGTCTTCCACAGCCATTACAATTTCGATGCGTTCCGGAGTATTGGCAGCAGTAGCCAGGTCCTGGAAGCGCTTCTTCACCGCTGAGTAATTGGTCATCCAGGGGGTGTCTGCAAAACCGTTGAGTTCAGCATTTCCTGCATCCACTGCCGGTTGTTCAAACTCACCCGGGGCCTCTGCCAGGATGATTTCTCCTTCGTCCCGGAGGGGTGCTTCCGCCAGTTCCATGGAGTCAGTGGGCCCGGTTTCATAGAGGTTGAGATCTCGGTTTGCCTCATTGTCCCTGGCCGTGACCAGACTGGGCAAAATGACCATGGCTGGAATGGCAAAATATAGAGCCATGAGTGTCAGGCCCCAGAATGTATGCTTACTACCCCGCATAGTTCCACTATCGGAGATTTTTTATTTTTCTCCAAGGAATATTATGGCCGATGCTGGAAGGTTGTTCGCATTATTCAGCTTCAATGGTGGCGATCGGCTTCACCGGAATGCTTAAATCACCTGCGGAGATCCAGTCTGTACGATTCAGGTCCAGAGATTCCGAAGCTTGAAATCGCATTTTCTGCGTGCGGCTACACCTGAGCACTAATTTCCGCAATAGCCAGTCCAGAGGTAGCCTGCCTGCGTCGAAGTTCCATGAATACACATGGAGTTTTCGAATACACAGACGGGTCCTGAGGGATTCTCCTGGCCCTGCTTCAAGTTGGCCTCCGAAATTCGGGCGGCCAGCTTCAGAATGTAGTCCAGGGATTCGGAACGGGTCATGTCGTATGGCTCGGTGCCGCAACGCCAGACATTCAAGGAGCAGGCGGCGTATTTTTCCAGCGCAGACCGGTTACGCTGAATAAGCGCGCTCAGGACTGCGTAGCGCAGGTCGTCGTAGCTGGCAAAAAGTTGGCCCGGACCTCTGTTCTCCAGGCAGAGCCGGTGCTTTCGAGCAACAACGCCTGCATCGTTCCACTGAACTTGAGCAAAATCATTAGTATGGTACTTCTCAATAGTGCGGTAGATCTGTATGGCACGGTCTGGATCTGTAGCTTCCAGAACCTTTGCCTCATGTAGCAAATCATTTACGTCCGGACGCTTTTCTGGTCTGTTTTCAGAGACCAGAGGTGGGGTCGCGGCCGTCGCCAGGACAAGCCACAGGAACACAACCCGGGCTCTTTTCCGGGCTCTTCGGGAAGCTCTCGCGCAAAATTTCCTCGATGCATTCATGCAGATGCCTGCCATAGATAGGTTTGCATGATTCCCTTTCCTTTGATGTCCACGGTTCGAGGCATTAGAGAGTGGGGTCGGCCCAGAAGTTCAAAGGTTCTTTCGCTCACCTGGATGCAATCGGGCTCCCCATGAGATTCCATTCTTTGAGCCATGTTTACTGTATCGCCCCAGAGATCGTAGCTGAACTTGTGCGTGCCGATGACGCCTGCTGCCACAGGACCGGAATGGATGCCAGCCCTTAGCTTCAATGTGAGATCGTGCCTGTCATTAATCTGCTTCATATGATCCATCATGGCACCTGCAGCAGCCATGCAACGTCGGGCATGATCGGGAACCGGTTCCGGCACACCGGCGGCCGCCATGTAAGCATCTCCGATTGTCTTGATCTTTTCAATGCCCAGTTCCTGGCTGATTCGATCGAATTCGGTGAAGATGTCGTTTAACAGCTCTACCAGGGCAGCCGGTTCTACCGTAGCGGAAAGCCGGGTGAAGCCTACAAGATCTGCAAAGAGTACCGAAGCTTCCTCCACGCGATCGGAGATATTGGTGGCTCCGGACTTCAATCGCTCTGCGATAGAAACTGGTAGAATATTTAGTAGAAGATCATCGCTTTTCTGTTGTTCTCGCTCCAGATCTCCTGCAGTTAATCTCAGAAAATGTCCCAGGATTCTTTTTTCCCTTCGGAGCTGATTTACTTCTGCCTTTAAGTGCTCTATGGATTCTGTGCCAGGCGAAGAGCTTTCTACCAGATCCCTCAATTCATCGGCACTGAATCTGGCCGGTCTTTCGCCGGAACCGGTGAATGCTCCTGGTCCGGACTCCTTGTTTTCGGAAGGTAAACCTGAAGATGCAGACCCGCCGGAGCCAATTTCTGAGTTCTCCAGGTTCGCCCTGGACTCCAGAAGCCGAAGAGCGACCACGGAAATTACAGTATTATGAAGACCACAGCTCTGACCCGTGGTTGTTCCAATTTCTCCCCAGGAACTGAATCCAGCGAGAGGCAGATTCCAGAGTCTATGGATGGCTTGCAGTTCCTTCTGCATGTACTGCCCGAAGCTGCGGGAGCGAAGAGCGCAGTTGAACATCAAGACTGCATCGCTACCATCTACAGAAAGGCTATCCCGGAAGTTCTGCATCTCGCCGACGCTGTGCTCGATGGTCTCCAGGGCATTGGGAGAACAGAAACGAACCAGGGAACCTTCAGGAATATCGCCACCATAGGTTACCGATTTCTTGCTTCCATCCATCTGGATGACAGCTCGCATAACTTCATTTCCAGAAGCGTTGCGAAGTAGGATAGGATACTCTCCGGCCGCCATCAAATCTGGATCGATATGATTCATTACCGGACTGGCAGCAGCAGGTTTCAAATCGAAGTAATGGCTATAGAAATCCGTGGCCGGAATTCCTTCGATTTCCA
>JBHIXQ010000190.1:0-5469 GCA_041984705.1 Leptonemataceae bacterium
GAAACCTTGGAATTACCTTTGAAGAGAAGAGCAAGGCGCTGGAAGAAGATCGATACTTTGATCTGGTCAGGCACCGACTGCAGGATCCATCCATTCGCAGAAAAAAGATACGGGTTGGGTTTGATTTTGATCAGAGTCAGCTATCCGTGCGGATTTCCGATGAAGGCGCAGGGTTCGATTCAAATCAGATGCTTGAACGAAATATCCATACAGATCAGGAAAGAAAGAGAATGCATGGCCGGGGAATTCGCATTACACGTGAAATGTTCGATGAAGTGCGATACAGTGGCCGGGGAAATCATGTGGAACTGAAGAAGCTGTTCAAGTTTGCAAGCCGTGGACCTGCAGGAGGAGAAACTAAAGAGGAACAGGACTGAATAGCGAGTACAGGGTTTGCGTTAGCGCTGGAATCCGGTGCGGGTTTGCGGCAGCGCTGGAATCCGGTGGCGCTTCGCTTAATTTAAATGCTGGATTTGTACTACAATATTGCCTCCAGTCCCCACCATCTGCAGATCCGTGCTATTCCGGGCCGCCCGTGCTTTCGATTCCATTTCTTCCGTGTCGCTAATGCAAATTATCACACAGGGATTTATTACATCCGCTCTATTTCTCGCAGAAAGGAGGCATACTTTAGCGGAACTTCCTCATAGGAAAGACGATCTTCCAACAGATTGAAGTAAAAAAGGGCCCGATCTTTCTGCCCCTGCTGCATCAGAATTCGACCCGCCTCATATGCAGATTCATAAACGTTTCCCGACTGGGCTACTACATACGGATTATAGCGATAGGGCGAATCATTGGTCCGCACAATTTCCTCGAATACAGGCAGTGCTTTCTGGATCATTCCATCTTTCAGTAACTCTGAAGCCCGCTTGAAATCGCCTTCGGTAATACTGGACAGAGATGGCTCATTCGGCCCCCGAAAGAGAGGTTTCAGATCCTGCACTCCAGGCGTATTGTGGGATCCATACCATTGTGCCAGAAGTTTACCACGGGCTCCCTTCTGACCATATTCCAGGCGCAGACTGATCTTACGAAACCCCATGGAACGCAAGAACTGAAATAGCTGCGATATTACTGAATAATCCGGAGCAGCAGTTCCGGCCTGATTTAACAATTCAATAGCGATGGTAGGCTCTCCCAGGGCCTGCATACCCTGCAGGCTGCGATCCACCGGCAATTCCAGCCCGTTCGCAGAAAGAGACTTCCGTCGTGAGATTCTAAGCTGCATCGAGGAGTCACGAAGCTGCGAAAATCGCTCATGAATGCGAATCTGCACCTGCTTCTCCCACAGGCGTATTAGATAGTTTTCGAAGATCACTCGATCATTCGAGTAGTTATAATTGAGCTGGAAGAGCAGATCCGGTTGATCCTCTGGCTGCATCTGCAGCCGGGCGGTGCCCCAGTTACCTTCATTTCTCTGCATGTCGATGGATTGGACTAAAAACGTCTGCCCGTAACGATTCTGCATATAGCTCAGGGACTCCTGCTTCACGGTATCTGCAGAGGTACATCCTGAGATTAGCAGAAAGCACAGCGCAAAAGTGGCAGGGAATGAATGCTTCATGCAAATATGATTCATTTTATGAAACCTCCGCGTATAGCGTGCCTCCCGGCCAGGGAAGAGCTGGAATAGCCCCCTCGGAAAACCGGAGCAGTCCGTAATCCGTAAATAGAAAGGAAAGACCGGCCGCTTCGTAGCTATTGGGCCTTTGTAGCTATCGGGCAAACAGCCCGTAGGAGCTGCTCACCGAGTAATTAATCGGCAAACAGCCCGTAGGAGCTGCTCACCGAGTAATTAATCGGCGAACAGCCCGTCGCAGCCGCTCACTGAGTAATTATTCAGCGAGCAGCGCAGCGAGCCATCTGAAGGTACTATTTTCCGGGGTTTCCTGGAGCAAAATTGCTCAGACCATCCAGCACATCTTCAATTCTGGAAAGATCCATGGGCAGGATTACCTGATTGCCTTCGCTGGCAATGCCTTCCAGTTTGCGAAGATAGTCCTCGGCCAGAGTTAAATAGACGGCGGAGGAGCCCCCTGGCTGGGTAATGGACTGGGCGATCTTCTCAATACCGATTGCTGTCGCCTGGGCCAGAGCTTCGATTTCACGGGCCCTACCCTCTGCTTCGTTGATCAGCTTTTGCTTTTCACCTTCGGAGCGGTTGATCATTTCCTGCATCTGACCTTCCGAACGGTTGATCTTACTGCGCATATCGCCTTCAGAAATAGCAATTACAGCTCGCTTCTCTCGCTCTGCAGTCATCTGCTTTTCCATGGCATCGATCACCGAGTCTGGAGGACTGATGTTCTGGATTTCGTAGCGTAGAATCTTGATTCCCCAGAAATCCGCGGCCTCATCAACCACCTTCACGATCTGCGCGTTTATGCTCTCTCTTTCTTCGAAAGTTTTGTCCAGATCCAGATGCCCGAATACAGAACGCATGGTTGTTTGAGCCAGCTGGATGAGAGCATATCGATAGTTGGTTACGTTGTAGGCCGCTTTGTACGGGTCCACGACCTTCATGTAAACCACACCATCCACAGTGATCAAAACATTGTCTCGGGTAATGCAGAGCTGGGACGGCACATCGATGGCTTCTTCTTTGAGGGTTAGCTTGTAAGCCACCTGATCAAAGAAAGGTACCAGGGGATGGAAGCCAGCGTACAGACTCTTGCGATACTTACCCAGTCGCTCTACGATATAAACATCCTGGGCAGGAACAATTCGAATGGCCCGGGCAAACTTATATAGAACAAAGATTCCAAAGAGGATGTAAAAAATTAAGCCAATTGTATCTAACATGATTTTCCTCCAGACTCAGGCTCAGCCCTGTCTTCCTCCTGGATTTTTGGGACTTTCCAGACCACTCATAAGACCCTTCAGCCCTTCGAACGTGCTCTGAATTGTAGCCGGTCCCAGAGGCACTACCTGGGTTCTGGATTTCTCCACAACCTGGCCGAATCGCTTGATGAACTCCTCGGCAATTCTGAGTTTGACAGCTTCGTTTCCTCCTGGCTTTTGAATCGCTGTAGCCACCAGTTGAATAGAATTGGCCGTGGCCTCAGAAATCAGTTCAATCTGTCTGGCTTTACCTTCTGCAGTATTGATCCTTCGCTGCTTATCCCCTTCCGACATATTGATAGCTTCTTGACGGTCACCTTCGGAACGGTTGATGGTGGCAGCTCTTTCGCCTTCGGAATGGAAAATCTCGGCTCGCTTGTCTCGTTCAGCAGTCATTTGCTTTTCCATGGTGGCCAGCACCGAACGAGGAGGCATGATGTTTTTGATTTCGTAGCGAATCACTTTCACGCCCCAGGGATCGCTGGCCATATCCACGGCTTTAATGATGTCTTCGTTGATATTTTCCCGTTCCATGAACGTTCGGTCGAGATCGATTTTACCTATCTCGGAACGCATATTGGTCTGAGCCAGCTGAATGGAAGCAAAGCGATAATCGCTAATTCCATAACTTGCTTTGGTTGCGTCCAGAACCTTGAGATACAGGATCCCATCCACTTCTACCTGCACATTATCCCGTGTGATACAAAGCTGCGGAGGGACATCGATGGTTTGCTCCTTCAGGATATGTCGGTAGGCCACTCGATCCACTATGGGAATCAGGAAATGGAATCCGGGTTCCAGAACTTTGTTAAAATTACCCAGTCTTTCTTTAACATAGGCATGCTGCTGGGGTACAATAACAAAGGTCTTTATTACCAGTACTATTAAAACAATCAGTGCTACAGCGCTGTAAAATAACATCTCAGTTCTCCTTGGGGGCTCCGTAAACGATAAGGGTCAGATTGTCTCGTCCAGCAATTTTTGCAAAACTACCTGCTGGAATCTGCTCGGATGGCTCCTGACACCGGGCTTTCCAGGTTGTGCCCATGAATCGGACTCTGCCTCGATCGGATTTTCCATCCACCAGGGCCACTACTTCCACTTCCCGGTCCAGATATTCGGATTCATCGCTTCCCTCGGTCTTTTCCAGGGAAGGAAAGATCTTGCGCACCTGCTCCCGGAGCAGGCCAATCATAATTCCTGAAGAAATGAGCCAGAAGAACATCTGGCCGGTCAGACCCGGGATTAGATCGAAAAACACAACGCCCGATGTAAGTAGTGCTCCGAATCCCAGAAAAATCACCACCAGTCCTGGAACAAAAGGTTCCAGGACAATTAAGGCCACGCCCACACTGAGCCAGACCAGATAGGAGAATCCACCCATAGTTAGCCTTTACGGCGTAAATAGGCAGGAATGTCCAGATCATCCTCGCTCATGGTTCTTTTTTTCTCGGCAGACACCCGGTTTCTACCCGCAGTTCGATAGTATTCCTCGGCATCCATAGGAGTTGCTATGGAGTTTCCAAAATCGTCACCGGAAACCTTGCGAGCAGGCATTGCTTGTCTGGGCTCCGGCTCGCTCTCTTCCAGATCAAAATCGTCGTAGATTTCCTGCATTCGGGGCACGGCCTGTTCCTCTTCCCCGCGATAGAACTGTCGCATGCTAACTACTGGAGGCGCTTCCGGTTCTGCCTGAGCCTCGGCTGGCCGCATGCCACCGGATCTTGCAGGTCGGCCCTTCAATTCCTGCTCCGCCGCTTCCTGCACCGGATGATACGGACGAACTCGTCCATCTTCTTTGTAGCCTTTCCATCCGGCCGGTTTTCTGCGAGAATTACTCTTATCAAAGCCGGTGGCAATTACAGTAACTCTCATTCGATCTCTAAGACCCTCATCGATGGTCAGGCCGATGATGATGTTTGCCTGAGGATCTACATGCGCTGTGACCAGTTCGGAGACATCCTTCCATTCAGCCATGCTGAGATCTTCGCCGCCACATACATTGATGAGTACGCCGGTAGCTCCCTCAATATTCATGTCTTCCAGTAGAGCGTTATTGATGGCAAGATTCACTGCATCCATAACACGATTTTCGCCGATGCCTTCGCCGGATCCCATGATGGCATCTCCGGTTTCTGCCATGATGCTTCGCACGTCCGCAAAATCCACATTTACCAGACCTGCAGTGTTAATCAGATCCGAAATTCCTCGCACAGCACCCAGAAGAATCTCATCTACCATGCGAAAGGCCACATCCACCGGAGTGGTACGATCCACTACCTTGAAGATATGGTCATTTTTGATAGTAATGAGAGTATCTACATGCTCCTTCATGGCCTCCATACCGCGAACAGCATGTTTCATTCTTCGGGCCCCTTCCATTTGAAAAGGAAGAGTGATGACGCCTACGGTAAGCGCTCCCACGCTCCGGGCCACTTCGGCAACGATAGGGGCTGCTCCGGTTCCGGTTCCGCCTCCCATACCAGCGGTAATAAAAACCATGTCGGCGCCCTTCAAAGTCTGTGCCAGGCGATCCCTGTCTTCCTGGGCCGCACGAAGCCCTACTTCTGGATCTCCTCCAGCGCCTTGTCCCTCGCCCCAACCCCACCTTCCCCACCTCCACCC
>JBHIXQ010000191.1:0-5437 GCA_041984705.1 Leptonemataceae bacterium
AAGCTCCACCAGTCCACCTGTGTCTGGCCATTCCCCACTACTCGATAGTTTTTTCCGCTCAATGGAATGTTGGAAGTAGTGATTCCTGCGCTGGACGAGGCGCAACTGCCAGAAATGAGCAATGCCATCCCCAGGATGATCGGGAAGATGAAGTTTCGCATACTGAATGACCAGTTTTTTCCCTCCGGTACTGGAGTGCAAACCTTCTGTTACAACATAAGAAATTCGATGTTCGCAGAAACCGGTAAGCTCTGCTTAAGATGTCATTTAAATCACAGTCAACGGATTGCAAGATATCCAGGCAAACCCAGGGATTCGAATAAATATTGGAAGAAAGCAGAATGTAAGAGTCACATAATACTTCTATAGCCTGAGAAATGAAATACAATATGGTCCAGCAGTGGTATTCCCAGTAGATCTCCGGCATCCTGCAGGCGCCTGGTGATTTCGCGGTCCTCCTGACTGGGCTCCAGGTTTCCGGAAGGATGGTTATGGGCCACAATGATGGAGGCGGCCCGGTCATTCAGGGCCGGGGCAAATACCTCCCGGGGATGAATCAATGTTCTGTTTACAAGCCCAATGGTTACTGTATGAACCTGAATGAGCTCGCCGGCTCCATTAATTGTCATGCAGAGGAAATGTTCCTGCTTTCTATCGCCCAGATTTCGAATCATCTGAAATGCATCCTCCGGACCTCCAATGGCAGATCCTTTGCAGGAGAATCTTCTTTTTCCAATTTCCAGGATTGCCTGAATCATGCCGGCTCGCACGGTATGGATGCCCTCCAGGGCTGTTAATTGATTTAGATTGGGTTCTGGATTCGAATCCAGGGTCTCCATTACAGACCGGGCCAATTTTTCCAGGCTATGGCTTCTGCTTCCTCGTCCAAGAACCAGCATCCACAGTTCTACATCGCTGAGCCTGGTAACGCTGGACTGGACAAGCTTTTCTCTGGGGCCACCGACGATCACATAGAACTATGTTCGTTTCGCCGGAAGCGTTTCGATAGAATCCAGGTGGAAACTATCGGCTGCGTTTCTTGCTGGTTTTCTTTTTGGATTTTTTGGCGGATTTTTTTGAACCCGGTGCTCTCTTCTTGGCCACGGCACCCGCAGCAGGTACCGCAGCAGGACGAACGGGAGCCGAGCGTGGTACCGCACCTTCTGGCTGCGGGCTTTGCTGGGCCATATGGGTGGCAGTAACAGGATAGGGATGCTCGCGGTTCAAATGTTCGATTACCGTATCTCCCACATCTTCGCTGAACAGTAGATTCAATCGTCCAGGCCAATCCAGAATCAGATCTCGCCCCTGGCCAAAACGGGCCAGGCCAGAAGGAACAATCCATTCATCTCTCCAGGGAACGAACGGAGAGAATGATGGAAACAAAAGCGCATTCATGCGATTAATGAGAAGGTATTCGCTACCCGGAGTCAGGTCATGGAATGCTGGAACGAAAGGAAGCCAGTTCAGCAGAGTGGTCCCATGAAAGGGGGCTCCCAGGGTCACAAGGTATTGAATCCTCTGACGTCCAGGATCTGGAAGTCCCAGGGATGCCAGACCGCCGGCTCCATGGCAGAGCAAAGTAGCCTGGCGTACATTCCACTTTTCCAGATTGGCAGAAAGGGTTCTTGCATGCACGCGAAAGCCTTTCAACGGATTGTAGCAGGAGTGAACAAATACACTGTAGCCATTTTTTTTAAGTCTTCTGGCCAGGAGAAAATAAAACAGTGGTGATGTAAGTATATCTGTGACGATGATTACAGTACCGCGTCTGCCTCTTCTGTAAGAGGGTAGTGGGATGGGCAGGAAAACGAAAATTAGCTGCAAAAGTAGCAGCAATACTTCCAGACTCCAGCCCAGAAATAATCTCAGGCGAGATACAGGCTCCATGTAGGACTCAAAACCATTTTGACTCGCAGATAGCAAACAAGTTATGAATCAGACCGTACATTTTATCCTGAAGGGCACTCTGGATCGACCCATGGTTGAGTCTGTGATGGATGAAATCTCCGGCAGACCGCACATTCGGTATCGAGCGGACGGATCGGCTCTTTTTTCCGTGGATTTTGCCTCTGCCTGTCTGTTAAAGGATCGTGTGGAAAAAGCAGGCAGCCAGCTGGCTATCCTGGATCTAATTGCAGATTGCAGGGTGGCTCTTCAATACTGCGGATGGAGTGTGCATGATGGAGTGGCCCTTTGCTCATCCGATGCTCAGCCGGATGATAGAGATGCAGAAGTGGGTCCGGCGGCTCATTGCCCCAGTTGCGCCAGAAAGCTTCAAATTCAGGGAGCCGGACTTTATGGTTGTCCTGCCTGCGGCACCCATTTTCGTGTAGATCAGCACGGGCGAACCACTCCCTATGAATCTCTGGGTCTTGCGAAATAAGTATCTCTTTTTATTAACAGTAGCTTCTGTCTTTCTTTCCTATGCAGCTTTGAGATCTGCTCGATTCGGCGGCGCGGAAGCCTTGATCGGCTTTGGCTGCATTCCGGATAATGTTTGCTTCGCCGGCCTTAATGCGGCTGCCATTCCTGAAAATGCATCTGTTTTCCCTACCGGAGGATATGACGGTCAGTTCTATTATTATATGGCTGCATGGCTCTATGGGGATTTTGAGCTGGTCTCTCTGGATGGCATCCAGGCGCATCATTCTTCTCGAGTAATGGTGGTGGACAGTCTGGGATTCAGGCTTCCTCGCATTGGCTTTCCGCTTCTGACGGGATGGTTGTATTTGTTCGGCGCGAAGGCTCTGGCCTACGGAATGCCCATCCTGCTACTTGTTTCGCATCTTCTGGCATCATGGATTCTTTTCTCTGCGCGAACAGAGGCAGGCTGGCTTTTTGGGCTGAATCCAATCAGCTTGCTTTCCTTTGGCCTTAATCTGGCAGAACCTCTGGCTCTTTCCCTGGCCGTCATCTCCTTGCTTCTTTTTTTGCCGGCAGGCCTGGGCAGGGTGCAGACGGGAGCCAGGTTTCGTATGCTGAAGGCGCTTCGCAATCCTTTGGGCTCGGTGCTTTTGCTGCTTTCGCTTCTAAGCAAGGAAACCATGTTTCTGATTGGCCTGTCTATGGGCCTGGCTTTCGTATTATCCTCTCTGTTCTTTTTGCGTCGACGTTGGTCCGGCAATCCGGGGGCCAGCTTCCGGGAGGCGGTTCGCTTTCGCGGGGCTGTGCTGATTGCACTTCTGCTGGCAGGGATAGCCGCTTTCAGCTGGTACTGGTATACTGATTTCTTTGGGGGCCAGGGAGCGGCGGGAAAGATTCAGATTCCTTTTGCAGGAGTGATTGAGTTTATCCAGAGTCGGCCCCGGTTGATCAGCGGCCGAGGTCTGTTGCTGATTGGGCTTATGTGGATGATTGTGCTTTGTGCTCACAGATTACTGGATGCAGTGCGAAAGAAAAACGGCTGGATGGATCGATTCATTCTGGTAGGGTTGATTCTTAACCTGGGACTTATTTCTATGGCCAGCGCCGAGGAATACTGGCTGAACTTTGCGAACATCTCCAGGCTGTTTGCTCCGGCTATGATTTTGCTGGCATTTGCCCGGCGTGGGTGGCCCTGCTGGATCAGCGCTGGCTGGATGTTATCGTTGACCTTTCTTTTATGGCTTAACGATCTTAATGGGTTGCTGAGTTCGCTTTAGATACGGAGCAGAAAAGGGCTGTCTTCGATCACAGAAAGAGGGTTCCTGCGCAAAACTGAATTAGCTTACGATGGCATTTAACCACTGGCTGAAATCCTGCATCTCTTCCTGGCAGATTTGATGCCCCATGGGATAATCCCTCCAGTCCAGCTTGTATCCAGCTTCGGAAAGCATCTGTCCATGCTCTTCGGATCGCTGATAGGGCAATACATCGTCGTACAGTCCGTGGGTCATAAAGATGGGAGTATCTTTACTGGTTTCAGTACATTCCTCCACTCCGCCATAGAGATAACCCGAAAGTGCACCAATGCCTGCCAGGGGAATATCTCTGCGAATGCCAGTGTACAGGCTGACCACAGCTCCCTGGCTGAAGCCGGACATTACGATTTGATCCGGAGCAATACCTTCTTTGCGGTGTAGATGGTGAATGGTTTCTTCGAGAAGCTCTCTGGATTTCTTCAGGCCAATCTCTTGCTGGCCGTCCAGATCATACCATTTCCAGCCCACTACGTAGGGATCGGGAGCGTTTAGAAATAGATAGGATAGGCGACTTCCCAGAAGTAAAGAAGGGAAATCAAAGAAAGACTCCATGCGATCGCCCAGACCATGCATGATGATGAGCAATGCGGAGTCTTTTCTGTCTGCGGGAATGAAATGATTGCGTAGCGGAAGGCCTGCAATAGGCTTCATCACTCAGCATCTTCCAGGTCTTTGAATCCAGTTCCTCGACGGTGAGCCTGTTTGGCCTTGGTGCGTAGAGCTCTGGCTTCACGCTTCTTTTGCAGTCGCTTTCGAACGGACAGTCTGGTCTTCAGCTTCTTCACTGTTTCAGCTCCTTAGAGTAGTGCTCGTCGCGATACCTCCTGTATCGCGCCTTCCACGAAAAATCTGCGCGGCTACGCCGCTTGCGATCATCGTGATCGCGGATTGGCAGTCCTTGGGGCCAGCCAATCCAATCCACGCTCGCAAAGCTACGTCCTGTAGCCTTGCTCCCGTAAAAATCTATGCGGCCCTTCGGGCCTTGCTAACAGGTCAGGCTGCTTTGCAGCCTTTTTGGCCTACTGGCGCCTTTCAGTTGCCCAACCTGATCGCGGAGAGTCTTCGACTCTCAAGTAGTGCTCGTGGCGATACTTCTGTATCGCGCCTCCCACGATAATACCTGGCGCGGCCGCACCTGGATTGCCTGAATTGGCCTCAATACCGCAGGAATCTTCCATAATTGGCAAACCGGTATACAGGGCAAGTCGGTTTTTTTCGGTGGCCCTATGAACACCTGGCTGGAGATCAGCAGAAGTGCAGTGGAGCAATCTGTACGGAACTTCAATGCTATGGCGCCGGATAGCCAGTTCTTTGCCGTGGTGAAGTCCAATGCCTACGGTCATGGATTGTCCACCATGCTTGAGATACTGAAGCCTCTGCATCAGTCCGGTGAAGTGGGGGGTCTGGCAGTAAACGCTATCTTTGAGGCCCTGGAACTCCGCAAGCTGGGATACAATGGAATCGTCCTGGTGATGGGACGCAACGATGATCGGGATTACAGGAATATCCCTGAGTCCGAGCAGGATTTTCATATGGTGCTTTCCACAGTGGAAGACATTCAATCCCTGCAGTCGGAGCGGCCAGATCTGCCCTTCCATCTGAAAGTAGATACGGGAATGAGCCGGCTGGGGGTCCATGATGCCTATCTGGATCAGGTATTCGAATTCCTTTCGCAGAACCCACATCTTCCCTGGAAAGGTCTGATGACGCATTTCGCCAACGTAGAAGAGGTAATGGACCAGGGCTACGGTCGA
>JBHIXQ010000192.1:0-5184 GCA_041984705.1 Leptonemataceae bacterium
TGCACTTCCGTCAAGAAGGCACCCAGGTGTCCCTGGCTGGCATACTGTTCTGCATCAAAATTACCTACAAATACAGCGATGCGGTTTTCCTGGTTCAGCTTCTTGATTTCATCGTAATCCAGCCCTGCCTGAGTAAGGCCATCTTCCACAACCTCACGCATCATGGACATGAAGGTCTTTCCTTCCTTGCTCCAGTTTCGGGCAAAATCCGTCTGGGCTCCCCCCAGGATAACGGTTTGATCTGACATAAATGCTTCTCCTTTGTTTGGTCCCTGCCTTCAGCCGGGGCTTCAGAACAGGTATCCGGCCTGAGGTCTTCCGAAGAGTACCAACAGCTCCGTTTATCAGGTAACCAGGCAATGGCTACTATGGCCACGCCGCTGAAACAGTTTTTTTACCGGTTCCGGAGAGGCAAGAAGAGTTTGGCAGAGACTTAGCCCCCAACCCCGGACCTGCCATTCCAGAAATCCATCCACAATCTTTGCCTGTAGAGGATTAGAAATGTATGATCACAGCCGGGCCTTTCAGCTGATTTCCCGCTGGAGCCCTGAGCCCTGAGCCCTAGAGATTTCTGCCACCATCGGTCCAGAAACCGATAGCATCACATCCTCGCACCGGATCGATAATCTCTGGCATGGATGTTTTTACAGCCTCGCAGCTGTCCGGGGACTGGGCCAGAATCTTGTATTGCTGGCCGTTGGTAATGTATAGATACTGCTTATTTGCCTCTGTGCTGCTTCGACGGTCCACCGGCAACTGAGCAGGAACCACAGAACGAATCTCCGGGATCCAGTCCGGTCCGGCATCGCCTCCGGAATTGAAAAGCTGGCCCTGAGAACCCGGGAAATGCCCCTGAGATTGGTGAAATGTCTCCAGCCCGATGCGAATCTTGATTAAATCCTCTACTCGAAGAAAATCGCTTCGGGAAGCTCGCGCCAGGGATTCCATCCTGCCATACGTTTCTGGATCCAGTACCGATTTAAGAGGCTGTAGATGCTTTCTTTCGAATTTTTGCTGAGGCTGATCCCGGTAGAATCGATAACCGGAAAACAGAGCCAGCAGAATGATTCCCAGGGTAATCCATGTAATTCGGCGCAATCGACGCAAATAATGGTCTCTGGAAGTAAGATAGGCCGGCCGAATAGATTTCCATCGGTCTTCAAGAGAATCCAGTCTGGCAGAAGCCTGCCTCAGTCCCCCCGAAAGAGCGGATCCTTTATCCTCCGATTCTACGCTGAATCGATGTAATTCCTGTAGATTCTCCGGATTGGGGGCTCGAAACTTCTGCAGGAATCTGCTCAGCCATCCGGGGCTTCTCACTTGCTCCGCGGATTTCTCCAGCTCATCCAATCTCTGTCCCAGATGCTCCAGATCCTTCTCCAGATATTCCGCCAGCAATCGGCTATCGCGGACGGAAGAATCGGCCAGTGTTTCCACCGATTCCAGACGCTGCCTGGCATGGAGCAACTCTCGCTCCAGTTCATCATGGATGGACTCCAGATTCTTTTCCTCTGAAGTGAGGGTTGGATAGCCGGGCAGGATTCGAGCAATGGATGGCATAATTGAAAGTCAAAGTGGGTCCGCTGCTGTCATGGAGAATTTCAGAGGGACCGAAACTCCGTTTTTTGAAAAACAACTTGCGCGCTTTCTGATTGGAATGAAAGCCTAAAAAAACATCATATTGCCCTGGATCAGGCATTGAGATGCCCTCATTTTAGGCAAACGGAGAGTAAAGATGAAGAGAGCAGCAAGTAGTCTTCTGACTATTTCCATCGCAGTGATGCTGGCCTCCCCGCTCCTGGCTGAAGAGCCAGAATATGGAGCGATCGAGGTACAGACAGATCTGGTTTCTAACTATATCTGGAGAGGCCAGGATGTAATGGCCATCTATGCGCGCCAGAATGGCGAACAGTACGGCGCCAACTCGGGGGCCTGGACCTTTCAACCCAGCATCACATGGATTGCACCCACCGGTGGATTCTTCGTAAATATCTGGGGATCCTTTGCTCTTGAAGGGCGGCAGGACGTAGATACGGACCAGAGGATTCAGACCGGTCCCGGTGCGGCCTTCGTAGGGAATTCCAACTGGTTCGATCCTGCCCTGGGCACGGCCATCGCCAATGCAGGCCCGAATGCGAATACAGCACCTATCTCGGCCTATACAGCACTGCCAGGGATGTATCCGGAAGCCAACGGAACTCGCAGAGTGGATGAGCTGGACGTAACCATCGGTTATGAAATGGATTCTACGATAGGAGTTATCGGGTTTGGCCTGATCCATTATGCCTACTCAAGCCCGCTGGTAAAATCGGATTACGGAAACCTGAATGGCTACTATGGAAATGAAGCTTATATGACCTATTCGCCGGCCTTTCTAAGGGAGCTGACTTTAAGCTATTACTCGGAGCTAACCAACATCTGGCAATATATTCAGCTGGGATATGCAGATACCTATAGAATCAACGATACGCTGTCCATTGATTACGGACTGAGCGCTGCCTACTCGATTTACAATCAGGTCCATGGAATGAACGATATCTCCGCCAACCTGGGCGTCTCGGCAGCTATGGGAAATGGTACCTTTTCTGTTTCCTACAATGTAAGTTATCGCCCGGAGCTCAAGCTCTACGAATGGCTTTATGATGCGGATGCCTATAACAACCTGCCGGTCTGGGTAGATGGCGGAAGCACCGGCTTCGATGGCATGGTTACCGATCCATCCAGATCCCAGGGAATCGTAAACGATTATATCAACAATACCGTTACCACCCAGATCCAGAATCAAACCGGAAATGCGAACTATACATACACGCCTCGAATGGAGATTCCGCGCTTTGTCCACTACGTCAAATTCAGCTATACATATTTGATTGAGTGAAATGATGTAAAATCAGATAAAAGAAAATCCAGCCTTCGCATATGCGAAGCATTGCACAGAAATTGGCTGGCCAATCATTTCGATCGGTCAGCCTTATGTTTTCCTGCCAATGGGAACCCGCAAACCTGCTTCCCCGGATATGCATTTACTTCTTCGCAGTTCCAGAAATCCAAAATCAGACCGATCCAGAGTCCATCTCTCTTTCCAGTCCCGCCCACTCCGCATAACATCCCCTGTGGTCAGCCTAAATAGCGACCTGAAGCCATCTCAGGCGAGCCGATGCCTCTTTCGCATAAAATTCCAGGATGTAAGGATCAGGGCCCCCACCAGCAGAAAAGCTCCGGCACCTTCATACAGACGATCCAGACCGGTTCCTCCGCGAAGAGGCTCCGTTATAACCGGCGAAAAGAACTGTCCCAGAAAGATGGCCGCCCCCAGGGCTCCTACAACTCGACCGCGAAATGCTTCCGGTGTTACCGCCACCACCCAGAGATTCAGGTTTGGCATGAGCATGCCAAAGCCCAGACCGCAGATGGCCAGGCCTATCCATACCTGAATCAATGAGGTTGCACTTCCAAAAATCAAATATCCGGTTCCCATAAACAGACAAATAAGAACACAGATCATTAGATGCGAAAATCGCTTTCGCAGATGACCAAAATTCAAAGAACAAATGGATGAGACCAGGGTAGCCAGAGCAATGGAAGCCCCACTTATAAAGCCCTTCGCCTGGAACTGCTGTTCTAGAAAGAAAGGCAATTGTACCGGAATCAAATAGAATACCACCATGCCTGCGAAGGCAAAGAAGAGTAAAAAGCCAATCACAGGAAGATGAAGGGACTCTGGATCTCCGGGAAGGGCCGATTCGTAGGCCTGCTTTCTCTGAGGTTCAAAAACAGCAATGGCTGCAACTGGAGCCAGAAAGAATGCAAAGGAATACACCAGGAAAGGCCCACGCCAGGACCATTCGGAAAGGGCCCCACCGGCCAGCAAAAATACCACTCCGCCCAGCCCCATAAAGGCGGCTTGATATCCCATAAATCGCGCTCTTTCAGGGCCATAGAAATAGTCGGATATAAGGGCCGTGGCCGACGTAATTACTCCTGCCACACTTATACCAAGAATGGCCCGGGAAACAAGAATCGAAACCAACGAATCCAGGAGAAAGCCCGCAGTGCCGCTAAAACCGTATAGAACAATGCATAGAACCAGCAGGCGCTTTCGTCCGAATCGGTCTGCCACCCATCCAGCCAGAGGCGCTGATAGAGCGATAAATAGAGCCGGCAACGTCAATAGTAGCTTAACCCAGAAAGCCACATCCGGAACGTCATGAAAGTGTTTCTTCATGGCCGGCAGGGAAGGCGACATGGTAGCTCCGGCCATTACAGTTAAGGAGCTGGCCGCCAGAAGCGAAAACCGCAGCCATGCATTCAGTCGATTTTCTGAGTTAGTTCCGGATCGATCCTCCGACGGGCTGGAAGTGTTTGATGTCATAGAGTGTACCTGCTCGTGCCTTCTGCGGTTTCCACACAGCCTCCACGCGCATCCCGGTATGGATCTCACTTACATCCAGGCCATCTACCAGATGATAGAGATGTGTATGGGTTCCATCAAGCTTTATATAGCCGTAGGTATAGGGAGGCTTTCGCGGCTGGCCGGGATATTCAAGATAAACAGTGGTGAAGCTTTCCAGAACTCCTGTTCCGGGAACCTCTACATATTCCGAGCATTCCAGAAAGCAGACTCCGCAATAGATCTTTGGCGGGACCTGCACTTTGTGGCAACCAGGGCAACGAGTACCATAGATTTTTTCCTCTTCCTTGAGGCCAGTGTAAAACCTGGAAAGAGCTCTACCATACACCCATCGGTATTCAATATCCACGGCACCTGGTATTCGATTGAGCAGCTTCTGATTCCTGAGATACTCTTCTGCCATGCGAAGCTTCTGAACCTCTCCCGAGGAGCTTCTGGGAAAGGACCCTGCTGGAATAATCTTGCCCGGGATTTGCTCCGGCGACAGATCGTTTCTCAATCGATTTTTGATTTCACCGGGATCTATGGCTGAAGATTCCTCCAATCGCACAAAGGCGAAGACCTCCTGACCATATTTCGCATCGGCAACCCCCGTTACGGCCACCTCCAGAATATCAGGATAGCTCAGCAGAGATTCCTCGATTTGCGGAGCGATGATAACTTCATTCGCTCGAACGATTCTTTCCGACAATCGGGAGATAAATCGAAGACCATTTTCTATGAAGCCAATATCACCGGTGGAAATCCAGCCTTGCTTAACTGCGCTGGAAGAT
>JBHIXQ010000192.1:5194-5436 GCA_041984705.1 Leptonemataceae bacterium
CTTGCTCACGATGCATGAGCCCGGATCCGGCCATACCGGGAATTTGTACATCGGATATGCGAAATTGAATCTCACCCATCGCCTGTTCAGCCGGGTTCCGGGCAGGATTATCCAGTGGCTCAATACGAATCTCCACGCCGGAAACAGGAGATCCACAGTCAGAGGTATCTAGAGGATCTATGGCCATTGTTATAGGACCTGCGCCGTCCGTCGTTCCGTAGCTTTGAATCAGCGAAGTACCG
>JBHIXQ010000193.1:0-301 GCA_041984705.1 Leptonemataceae bacterium
TCTGGCTGGCAAGGAACCTGATGACGAAGTATCCAGACAATTCTTATGCATTCCGGCCGATGCGCATATGGGGTTCTCTGGCCTTCCTCAATCAGCCACCGGGCAGACCAGCCTCTGGACCGGAATGAATGGTCCTGCCTCCATGGGCCGCCATATGACCGGTTTTCCAGGGCCTACTTTAATTCGAGTAATCCAGGAATACTCCATGATCAAGCGACTTACCGAGGGTGGCAAAAGCGCTGCGCTACTGAACGGGTATTCCCAGGCATACCTGGATCGAATTGAGCGAAAGCCCAGACTT
>JBHIXQ010000193.1:311-5435 GCA_041984705.1 Leptonemataceae bacterium
AAGAGCTCTCTATATGGATATCAATCATCAATTCCTGCATCGTTTTTATCCCGATTATGCACATCGGCTTCCTCTGGCAGATCCAGTGGAACGAGGAAGACAATATGTGAAAATCGCAAGAGATTACGACCTGGCGATATTCGAGTATTTTCTCACGGATAAGGCCGGCCACAATCAATCCATGGAAGAAGCGGCCATGACAATTCAAATCCTGGAACCTTTCATCGAAGGCATTCTGGAGGAAATGGATACCGCTGAAGATACCCTGGTGATCAGTTCAGATCATGGTAATCTGGAAGATCTGAGCACCAAGACCCATACCAATAATCAGGTGCCGGTATTTCTGGCAGGAGCCCATGCAGAGGAAATGTCCGGAAAGATAAGCACTCTATATGACATTCCGCGGGCTATCTACGATGCAATGGGCTATGACGCTGACCTGCCTCATCCAGAGGCGATGGCAGCAACACCCGGCTAATGCAGACCGCATATCCGATTCAGTAACTGATTTCAAGCGTAGCTGTAACAATTAGTATAACCCTTGCGCCATCGGGACACCTGGATGCGCTATCCTGGAGAATATAAGAATTTCTTTATTTTTTAACGGTTATAGCTCCAATGGCCGAATGATTTCGCGATTCGGCCCAATGTTGCTGGTGCTTGGTTTGGCTACGCCGCTTCTGGCTGACTCGGTTGAGCTGGAAATCGGAATGGGAGCCAGCTATTACTCTCCGGGACTGAGTCGTATCCTGATCGAGGATCGGGCCTTTGAAGAAAATCTAACGCCGCTTTCCTATTCTCTGCCCGGAAATCCTGAGACCACCACCAATGCAGCGTTCAGCGGATTTGGTCAGCTGGATTTATACTCCAATGATTTCCTGCTTTCCATTTTCTTCAGAGGCCACAATCCCACTACGAAAGCTTCCTACCAAAGGCCCACCCTGAACAGCATCGCCCTGGGAAACTACGACTTTGAGATTTCGGACCAAATCTTCGGTGTAGGGTTTAACCATATTTTCTATGCGATGAACGATAGGCTTCGAATCATTCCTTCCTATGGCTTTATAGGATATTCCCAGAATGTAAAAATGCATGGAAAGGTCTTTTCCATCAGCAACTCTACTACTCCGGCCACCATCGGGCTTAGCCAGGAAAAGGCCGGCAATGCACGATCTTCGGCAAGCAGCCTGTTTCTGGGACTGGGAGTAGAATACGATTGGAGCGAAACTATACGACTCAAAGGGCAGATTCGATATATGCCCCCTTCCCATGGCAGTTATGATATTACATCGGATTTCTATTCCCTTCAGATAGCTCCTACCGGGGGCGGTACAACACTTACTACTCTGGGTTTGCAATTTCAGGAGGGGGGCGCTCGCCATGCAGTCCTGACTACGGATTTCAAGGTGCAGTATTCCATGAACGACTATGTGCAGCTGAACATGGGACTGAGCTACGAAAGGATCGCCAGCTACTACAAGCCCAAACCTACCATTGGATACTACTCCACTTATTTGCAGGATGGTTCCGGCACCAGTCGGGGAGGTTTTATAGATAATGATCTGGAAATATTTAGCGATCCTGCGATCTACAGGCCACTGGGCCGCAATATGAGCACTCTGTATTTTTCCGTGACCTTTCGCACAGGGAGGGACAATATATGAAAATCCTGACCCGCTTTTTACTCACTGTTATTGTAGTGCCAGTCCTGAGTAGTTGCCTGAGCTTCTCTCTATTTCCCCTGGCACGAAGCATCAAAGTAAAGACAAATCCTCAAGGGGCAAAAGTAGAGATATTCGATGAACGCGAGTTGATCGATGACTTTACTACGCCCGGTCGCTTCTATCTGTTTCGCGATAGAAACCTGACCATGATTATTAGCAAACCAGGGTATCGCACCACCACAGAAGATATCCGATTCAAATACAGTCCGGTTCGAACGGGAGTGGCCACATTTACAGGGCTGGGATGTTTGATGATGCCCACTGCCGTAGACTTTTTGACCGGCGCCCTTCGAGTACCGGAAAAGCAAGTATTTTCGATTACTCTGGAACCTCTGCAGGAAGGCGAAGAAGAGATTCAGTTCGATGTGCAGCTCCAGGAAGATAATTCGGTGCTGGTTTCAACAAGTGAGAAGGATTTCTAAAGTCCTTTTGTTTCCGCTTTACTGACCAGGGCTGGATTGGAGCATGATTCATGACCAGCTCGTTCTATAGCCTGACCACCGATGTCATTTTGTCGGCCGTAGATGATGCTGGATTCAATACCACCGGCCATTGTCTGGCACTGAACAGCCTTGAGAATCGAGTATACGATCTAAAACTGGATGACGGATCCCACGTAATCGCGAAATTCTATCGCCCGGATCGATGGAATAAGAAACAGATTCAGGAAGAGCATGATTTCCTTTTTGAACTCCAGGAAGAGGAAATTCCAGTCTGTGCCCCTCTCCGCTTCTCCAGCGGGAATTCCCTGAAAGAAAGAGACGGAATCTTCTTCGCTTTATGGCCCCGAACCGGCGGTCGCATGCCCGATGAATTCTCGGACGAAGAGCTGAAGCAACTGGGTCGCCTCATCGCGCGAATCCATAACATTGGAGCCAGAAAGCCTGCAACGAATCGAATCTCCATGGACGAGCAAACATTTGGCCTCAAACCTCTGCAGTATTTACTGGAAGGGGAATTTTTGCCTGCCCATGTTGCTTCCCGATACGAACACCTGGTGAGAGAGATTTGCGAAATCTACGTTCAACTGGCCGGTGATATTCCAACCATTCGAATTCATGGGGATGCCCATGGAGGCAACCTGCTAAGGGATGATCGAGGCTGGTTCTTTCTGGACTTTGATGATTTTGTTAATGGACCTCCGGTGCAGGATATCTGGCTTCTGGCAGGCCAGCAGGGCCTGGAAGGCATGCGAAATCGAGCTGTGCTTCTGGAAGGCTACCGGCAGTTCCGCAATTTCCCGGAATCCTGGCTGGCTCTGGTGGAGCCACTGCGAGCCTTGCGATTCGTGCACTATGCAGCCTGGATTGCCCGTCGCATCGAAGACCCAGCATTTCCGGCGGCCTTTCCCCATTTTGGAACCGAGGATTACTGGGAAAACGAACTGAGCGACCTGCAGGAACAGCTCAGAATCATTCAGGAAGGGTCCCTGGAACCCGGCCAGGTAACGGAAACCGCTGCCGCCGCCGAAGAAGAACTGACGAACAAGGATTTCTTCTGGGACTGGGAAGATTAGTCTCGGCGAAAGGCCTGAAACTGCTCGCGTTTGTAGCCTGCTTCTTCAGCAATACGAAATATTTCATCCAGGGTCTGTGAAGGAAGTTTCTTTCGTGCCAGAATCCAGCCATATTTTCGAGACGGTTCTCCCACCAGGGCCCATTGATACTGACGATCTTCAACAGGACCCAGCCCTATCACGAAGTAGTTTCCATCTCCGATTCCCAGAGCACGAAGAAGCCAGATTCCTGTGAAGTTCACTTTCAATTTGCTGTTTTCACTGCCTTCTACCACATAGGCCAGCCCCGTAGCTTCGTCTGTGCCGGAAGACCGTTCGCAGCGATTCAGAACTAGTATCTTGCCATCCTTCCTGCGTCTGTAGGTGGCTGTAGTGTCCATGCATGGATCATCGCCGTTTTGAAAACTATTTGGGATGCGATAGAGCTCCTGCCACGTACCCAGGTATTTCACAACATCCAGTTTTTCCACGGTTTCCAGAGGCTTTCGATCCGATGCGCTCATGCAGAATCCGAAAAAAAGCCACACTGTAGAGAAGAGAGCCATCCAGCCGGGATAACCTTTGCGAGATCGGTCTCTGCCGAGGGAAGACTGCTTATTGACTCCAGCGATGCGATTGTCTAAGTACTGGACTTCGCTGTACTTTCCTGGATTGCGTCTTTTAGCTCGATCTTCTGAATCTGTTTGATTCTTTATTTCCATGCTTTTCCTTTCCCGACGGTCAATCCATCAATAATAGCGAATCCCGCCTTCTTTGAGCTCTTTTTCCCTTTCTTTCCAGTCCGGTAGATAGCGATCCATAAGCGAGTAGAAGCGACGATTATGCAGTCTTTCCTTCAAGTGTACCATTTCATGCACCAGAATAGCTTCAATGCATTTCTCGGACATACGAGCCAGCTCCAGGTTCAGCCAGATTCGGTGAGTTCTAATGTTGCAGGACCCCCACAGGGTTTTCATTTTTCGCACGCCCCGGGCATTAACTCGAACAGACATTGCCTTTTCCCAGACAGGTATTCTGCGCTCCATAAACTCTTTTAGAAGGGATCTGTACAATCCATCCAGAGATCGCTGAATCTTTGTCTTCTGACCTCGAAGGGCACGGGGAACCTCCAGGGTCCGACCATTTAATGCGGTATTTCGCACGCCGGAAAAACGCAAAGGATATTTCCTTCCCAGTACATAGTGTAGCTCACCTTCGGAATAATCCGGCTCGGGCACAAAATCCATGGATTCCAATCGCTCTTTTTGCTTGTGGATCCAGGGAAGACGCCTTTCGATGTAATCCTTGATCTCGCTTCTACTGAGGTGTATGGGTGCCGCCACTCTGACCCGACCATCGGGAGGATAGACAGTGAACCGAATACTGCGCATGGACTTCTGTACAACCTGAATGGACACTCCATCCATTTCCAGAGTATATTGTTTTTCTTTCCTTCGGGTAGCCATGGAACCGTTCCAGTATCAACCATGTTGCAAATTGGTAAAGCTATTCTATTGGACTGCCCCACCGGGTTTTTGGTTGCCAATCCGGGGAGCTATGATCCTGATTTCACGAAAGCAACATTACAGCTCTGGACCACGGGCCTTGCCAGTGGATTCAAAAAGCAGACTCGAGGATCCCCATGGAAATCAATGCCAGCAATCTCAAGCAGGTGGAACTATTCAGTGCACTACCGGAAAAAGATCTGGAGGCCCTGGCCGGGCATTTTGAGCTACAGGAGTTTCAAAAAGGGGATTACCTGTTTAAGCAGGGAGAACAGAGACATGCTCTGTTCTTTATCCAGGAAGGCGAGATCGATCTAATCGACGAAACCCTGGGCCTGGAAAAGGTATACGTTACCAGTGGACCTGGAACCATTCTGGGTGAACCCATACTGATTGAAGA
>JBHIXQ010000194.1:0-306 GCA_041984705.1 Leptonemataceae bacterium
ACGTCCTTCGAATGTCTGTTCTGTTCTGCGACATCCGCTCCTTTACAACTCTAAGCGAAGATATGACTCCAGCCGAAGTTCTGGACTTTGTGAATAGTTATCTTGAGGTAATGGAACCGGTTATCCATGAGCATGGTGGCTTTGTGGACAAGTACCTGGGAGATGGCATCATGGCACTCTTCATTGACAGAGATCAGTTGCCCTCTGCGAATCGAGCAGTAAATGCCGCCGTTGCCATGCAAAGACAATTGGCAGGCTTCAATGAATTTAGAGTTGAGCAGGGAGTCGAACCCATTCGCACCGGTA
>JBHIXQ010000194.1:316-5432 GCA_041984705.1 Leptonemataceae bacterium
TGTGTAAGTGTATGTGTAAGTGTATGTGTAAGTGTATGTGTAAGTGTATGTGTAAGTGTATGTGTATGTGTATGTGTAAGTGTATGTGTATGTGTAAGTGTATTTTAGTGGCTATAGCTTTTAAATTCCAATTAAAAATAATTTAAGTGAAGAGCATATAGCTGATATTTTAAAAATCACAGAAGCAAAAGATGGAGACCAGAAACCATCTACATAAAGGAATTCTATTATACAAACTGGGTCAATTCCAGGAAGCCTCGGAAGAGTTTACCTCCATGTACAGACTGGCTCCGGAAGACAGGCTTTCTCGTATCTATTTAAAACGATGCAGGCGATTCCTGGAGAATCCACCACCTGCTGACTGGGAAGGCTCCATGAAGCTTTCGCGCAAAGGATAAGTCCTCTATTTCAGAGCGGAAGCCTCATCCCGGATGGCCAGCACTTCCATGGTATCACCGAATGCATGCTTTGTAGCCCATTTTTTGTAAAAACCGTCCGGTAGATAACGCCTCCATCCGCACATCCGCTTGCGATGGAAGCTGGCGGGCCGAACAGCAATCTGATGCAAACCGTAGAATTCAAGTATTCGCATAAGGCTGTCCGGGCTGTAATCTGCAAAATGGTCCTGAGGATGCGAATCCACCCACCTCTCTGGATTGCAGCGAAATACGGGACCATGATAGGATGGAATGGCCAGAAGAAACAGTCCCCCGGGTTTTAGCAGGCTGGCTATTCTACGAAAAGCGAGGGCCTGGTCCGAAAAATGCTCCAGAGTGTAGAATGCGGCCAGTACATCCACAGATTCGCTGGTAAGTTCTTTGAACGTCGCGTCATTCAGAAGATTAGCGGAAAGGAAGGATTGCCGAAAAATCTTATGGCCCCGGTTCCGGGCAAAATCAGCAGCAAAGTCCGATACCTCAATTCCTGCCGTGCGAAAACCGCGATCGGCGGCTTCATCCAGGAAAAAGCCCGCAGCACTGCCAATTTCCAGAAGAAGAGGTCCCTCCGGATGATCCCAGGGAACAACATGCTTTCCCGTTCGTAGAGAGCTTTCCATCCATGTTAATCGGCGCTCGCCCATGCGTCGAAGGTTTGACTCATCTGCCAGATAAGACTTTCCATACTGATTTTCGTATTCTTCCAGGAAGTATTCCGGACCGTAGTCCAGACTCCGGGCTTTCAGTGAGTAAATAACTCCTTCATCGCTGACGGCATAGTCCCCGGCTCCGGATACCGATGCGAATTGGGAGAAAACACTGGAAAGAGGCTTTAAGGGTTTTCGCGTATGCTGGCAGAAGGCAGGCATGAATTGAGGAAGAACTAAACGGGCATCCCGCTTTCGGCGGCAGTCTGGCCAAAAATCTGGTTTTCGGATTGCATGGCAGGAACCAGGAATGCAGGAAAAAGAAGCGCCTGCCCTCCGCGAAGCAGTCGAACGGTTCCGTCCGATTTCCGACTCCAGAAGATCTCTCTGTAATCCATTTCCACTGTATAGAAATGTTCCACCGAATGAGCCATGACCATCGCAGCGCGGCCGCCTGGCCATTCGAAGAGCACCAGCGCATGTCCGGGACGCGCAGTAGCACTTCGCCCTCGAACAGAGAATACCGGATACATGCGGTTATTATGCATGATCATTGCACCGTGGAAGCCTCTTTTCTGATCCACTTCATCAAAGCGAACTACGGTTTTCATCCATCTAAGAGGCATGGCATATCTGGCTTCGGATGTAATAATGACCTGGTATTTTTCCGGTCCGGACTTTTCCGAATTACTACGAAAATGCTGTATATCTTCGGCATCGGGATGCCAGCCTGCCGTATTCCAGGATTGGGAAGATTTCCCTGTGCTATTTCTATTTCGGAGCTCATCGGAGATGAGCTCATAGGCATGAATGATTTCCCTGGACTTTTCTTCCGCCCACTGACGGTTCCGGGGATTTCGATCCGGATGAGCTTCCAGCATGGCTTTGCGAAAGCTGCGTTTTAATGTACGCTCATCCGGCAATGCATCCAGCTGCAAAACAGTGAGGCATGATTCCACCGATTCCATTTGCTTTATGGATCGGTCGAATTCCTGTGCTTTTCACTATTTTTCCGTAGAAATCCTCTTATATAGATGCCCGCTCAGAGCCGGCCCCGAAAAGATCAGAGGTATTCGTTCAAATCGTTCCCGATTATTCTGAATATAGGCATCTGCTTTGCCGCTTTCCCGTCCAGTATCATCCAGGATAAAGCAATCCACGGACTCAAGTGTTGCCTGCTGATCCACCGACTCCGCAGGAAAACTGAGCCTGGCAGGCACAAATTCCAGATACCGAATGTCAGGATTACGTGCTCGCAGAGCAAAATAAGGGTCAGGAATCATTCGCACAAAAACAGAATCGCAGTTCCCGGCCTGCTGCACCATTCGTTCCAGGGCCCCATCCACTATTTCATCTGTGCCCTTGCTCAAATGCCTGTATGTATTTAGTAAAGATAGTAATAGAATTCCAGCTGCGAATGTCCTGAGAATCCATACCCCGCGCAATCGCAGCCTGGATTCTTTATAGGGAAGAGCAAACAGGGCTGCACTGCCCAGCAGCAGATAGGGAAAGCTGTGCATCGCATACCAGCCTTCAACGCTGAGCATGCAGAAAAGTGTAACTACAGGCCAGGCCAGCGATAGCAGAAAGTACCGATCTTGCCGAAATGCCAGAAAAGTTCCGCTCCAGGCATTTTTCCACTGAAAAGTCCTGCTGTCGGAAACCATGTCTTTCCAGAGCCAGAGCCATTGCCCGGCCACAGCAGCGACCAGCAGGCCCACCAGTATCATTGAGAAAAATCCGCCTCCGTACTGGGAGGTAAATACTACAAAGACTCCGCCGGTAGGCCCGCCCCACAGAGTCAAAAGCCCGGATTTTCGCACAAGCTGGGAAAGAAACTGTAACTGAAAGATGTCCCAGTTAGATGCGATGTAGGCCAGCCACGGACTCAAAGCAAGTAGCACTCCGCAAATTGCAAAGAACAGGCCCCTCCATCGAAACAGATGAAAAAGAACAATAAAAGCAACACCGTACAGAGCAGCGGGATGCGACAGCGCCCCCAGACCCAGAAAAACTCCGGCCAGAAAGGAATAATGATCCCTCTGTAATTGAAAGGCACGAAAAGAGAACTGCAGTGCAAGCATACAGAAAAGCAAACATAGCCCGTCCATACGAATCACATTCGCGCCGCGTACAAACGTGGGATCCAGGGCCAGAAGCAACGGTGCAATAAAAAGTACCTGTGCATCGATCTGAAGACTCTGTAGAAATCCAGTAAATACCAGAAGAATGACGATTGCGATAATTAGAGAAACCGCCCTTCCCAGAGCCAGGCTTTCATCCGCCCCGAGATAGGCCCCGGAAAGAACTACCATGTACAGAGGCGAATTCCACAGAGTTGCCTCTTCCATTCCTGGAACCAGGCCTTCCAGAACCATAGTGCGAAATCCATTTCCCCGGGCCAGCTCATGGGCCGGATTGGAAAACAATGCTTCATCCGGCCAGGGCGGAGGATGGGAGCCGCCAAAAAACTGGATTTGCAGAACCAGGACCAGGATGGCGGGAAGACTGAATCGAATTGTGCGTGAAAACCTGGTTAATCTGGACAGCATGCACAGACAGGATGTTATTCGGCCCGCACCTTCTGCAACGCATTCTCAAGGCTACCAAGCACAGGAAATACCCGGTCCAGCTCTGTGACTGAAATGATCTTTTTCACTGCCGGAGAAAGCTCGGCAATGATTAGCTCTTTTCCATGCTTGCGGAGTGCGTGATAGATGGAGAGCAGTGCTCTGACTCCAGAAGAAGACATGTAGGAAACATCCTGCAGCCGAACAATGACCGGGGTTTTCTTTTTCTCCATGGCTTCCAGCACCGAATTCTCGAACTCCTCGGAATTGGTAATATCCAGCCGGCCAGCCAGGGAAACAATGAGTACATCATCAGTCTGTTCTACCAGTATTTGGTCCGTACCCATCATATCCAGCAATCCCTGCCATTTGCTTCAGTCAATTGTTTCCGTTGGACTCCTCCGCTTTGTAGGATTCCTTCCATTCGACAGTGCGGCGATTCCATTCCTCTCGTTTTTGACGATTGAACCGCAGTTCTTGATCGACAAAATCGCAGAGTTCGTCCAATTTTTCACGGTAACTCTGAAGCCTCAGTAATTTGTCCTCATAGTCCACAGTGCAGCTATCGGCATTTTGCACCTTTTTTTCCATCAGGTTTCCCCATGTTTCTGAAACCCTATCAAACCCTTTTGAAGGCGCTGGGCCCCTCCCAATGGTGGCCAGGAGACACTGCATTTGAGGTCATGGTGGGTGCCATACTTACTCAAAACACTTCCTGGAAGAACGTGGAGAAGGCCATCCATCGGTTGAAGAGTATACAGGCACTACGCCCAAAAAAGATGCATCTAATGCCTCACCCGGAACTTTCGGAGGCCATTCGAAGCTCTGGATATTTCAATCAGAAGGCCCGGACACTGCATAATTATCTGGATTGGTATTCCAGTTACAGCTACAGCCCTTCCCTGCTCCTGCGAAAGAAAGCGTCCCGGGCCGAGCCCATCCGAAAAGAACTACTAACCATTAAAGGAATCGGCCCGGAAACCGCAGATTCCATACTCTGTTATGCCCTGGAGCTTCCTGTATTTGTAGTGGATGCCTACACACATCGATGGCTGGCCAGGTACGATTCCGCTGCGGCCCGGGCATCCGCCGGCTCCTACGATTTGCTCAAGAATATGGTGGAGTCCGATTTCCAGGCTCACCTGGCGCCGGATTCCCTGGTGCAGCACTTCAACGAATTTCATGCACTGATTGTGAGGCTGGGCAATGCATACTGCAAGAAACAGAACCCACTCTGCCCGGACTGTCCCCTGCGACGAGAATGTGAGAATGCACTGGCTTGACAGGGTCGAGGGGGCTCCAATCCTACCTTACACATGCTAAGGAAGATCGCCTATTCCCTGAAGAAGGGAACCGAGGAATTAAACTATGGCCGACCCATCATTGCTGGCTGGGCCATAGTTTAATTGTCGGCGTGGTTAAAAGAGAACGAAGAATTTGTGCGAAAAAACGGATACGTTTG
>JBHIXQ010000195.1:0-5413 GCA_041984705.1 Leptonemataceae bacterium
CCATGGAAGAGCTGGTAGGTCTTGCCAGTGCATTCAAAGGCATGAACTACGGAGTGCTTCAGGCTGTGTCTGACTTCGATATGGAGCGGACTCACGATGACTTCGATAAGGAGTTTGAATTCCTGGAGAAATTCGCCGCTGCCAGTGGTAGACCTTTCTCGCTTTCATTGAATCAAAGGGACTTCTGGCCGGATCTCTGGAAGCGAATTCTTCAGAAAGGCGAGGAAGCCAGCAAGAAAGGGATCGATTTTCACTTTCAGGTAGCTCCCCGGGCCATCGGTGTTAACCTGGGATTACAATGTACGTTTCATCCTTTCATGGGAAAACCCAGCTATAAAGCGATCAGCCACCTTCCACTTAAAGAAAGAGTGGAAAAGATGAAAGACCCGGAGCTCAAGCGAAAGATCATCGAAGAGAATTCGGAACAACTGGCTGGCGACGGAACACCTGTACCTCCTCTGGCAGATAAGTTTCTGGCTGCCATCGAGCAGCTTTCTTTTAAGCTATTTGAACTGGGCGAAGATCCGGATTACGAGCAGCCTCTGGAAAAGAGCCTGGGCGCCAGAGCCAAAGGTATGGGTATGGCACCGCTGGATCTGGTCTATGACACAATGCTCAAAAACGATGGGAAGGCTCTAATCTACTTTCCTATCTATAACTACACCGAGTTTAACTACGACAATGTACATACCATGCTGGAGCATCCGCAATCCCTGTTTGGCTTGTCTGACAGTGGCGCTCATGTTGGCACCGTATGCGATGGTAGCTTTCCCACTTATTTTTTGAGCTACTGGACCAGAGATCGGGCCAGGGGCAAGATCCCACTGGAAAGAGCCGTGCAGATGCTTACCAGCGATAATGCTCGTCACATGGGCTATTCTGATCGAGGCCTCATCCAGGCAGGCAAGAAAGCAGATATCAACATCATCGATTACGATAATCTGAGCCTTAAAGCGCCTCGTATGATTCAGGATCTTCCTGGTGGCGGTCAGCGACTGATGCAGGAAGTGCACGGCTATCGTGCTACCCTGGTTTCTGGTCAGGTGGTTCTGGAAAACGATAAGGTTACTGATACCAGACCAGGTAGAATTGTGCGAAGTTCGAAGATGTAACGGAAATGCAGGGGCTGGGTATTCCATTTGTGCGGCCCCTGTTGCGATCTCTGGATTTTACTATCACGGGAATGGGCCGATAAAACGGTTGCCATCCGCTCTCTATATGACTGGATGCTTGTTATGTTCAGGAGACTGACGAAAGCAGTTCAGGTAACGGTTCTCGCTACTGCAGTAGGTCTTAGCAGCGGTGGATGTATGAGCGCCACTACGGGCGGATTAATCTGTTACAACAGTGCAAGCGGTTGTGATGGAAATGAACTGCAAATGCTGGTTACCGTGCCGCTGGGTATTGCCGTGGACGCAGGACTCGTCTATCTGATGCTTCACTCTGGCTCACCTTCCGTATACGCAATGGGTCAAATTTACGGTGGCATTAATCTGGCCATTGTTGCCTATGTGCTGGTGATTGCTCCTTTCGCAATCATGGATGAATTGAGCGAGGATTGAGCTCCTTATTGCTTCTTCACTTTGATAACTTTTATTCCTTTGCGACCGGCACACTGGCTTTCCTGGTAATAGTATCGAACGCAATTGAAGAGCCAGGCATCTTCTAGATTCTGAAGCGCGGGGTCCGGGTTGGTCACAAGAGGATCCAGAGCTTGCTTTTGAAGATATAGCTCACAGCTCGGAAACAGATCCTGTTCTGCCTCGATGTGGCAGGCCTTTTCCGCAGAATGCAACTCATAGTTATTGCTACCACAAGAGACGATAAAGGAAAACAGGACTATCAGGATCGAAAGTGGCGCACTGAAGTTTTTGGCTTTAAAAATCACTGTTTTTGAATTTCACTATTCAGATAATAAAGAAAAGCGTTCGATTACACGGGCAAGGGAGTCGTCAGGATCACCCCGATCAACGAAAAGGTCAATCCTGAATCTGCTTGCCGGCGGCTGCTTTACTGTAATGAAAAAGCCCTGCGGTCATAAGCATCAAGCCAATGGTCCTCACAGGAACAATCATTCCCATCCCGAACAGCAGAACTCCGATAAATAGCAAACTCGGCCAGGTCTTCTTTTGTCCCGAGCGAATTAATTCTATCATCAGAAGGAAGAATCCGACTGTGAGGATCAATCCGGATAGCACCAGAGGAATGCTTACTCGTAAATCACCGAAAACGAAGGGTCCTTGAACGGCAACCATTGAAGAATCCATACTGGCGGCCACCGGCCACAAAAAAGTCTCGTAATACTGGATTGCAGCGAAAAGGATTGCGCCTATTTGAGAGATCAATACGCCCGGAGTAACAGAGGGCCCATCTTCGGAAGATACTAACGTTAGTTGCCGTCCGGCATTCGTAGAGGTTTCGCCCCGGGGACGTTTTCCTGGTAGTAGCGATGGAATCCCCAGATTTAGAGTAATGCAACCTAAAAGCCCCATACAGTTGACCGGAATCCATGCAGGATGCAGAATTGAAGCAGCAAAATCACCGCCGTTGTAAATCATGATCCACCCGGTTCCCAACCACCAGATGGGAAGTAGGACCGCAGTGAGGAGCAGAAGTATTTTCGGCGATTTGCTGCTGGGAGGGCTCATCTAGCCATGAAAGGCGCTTACAGGACCCATGCAACTGGTTTCAGAAGCGAGCCCCTCGCATGGAACGCCATTGTGGCGCAGTTCGGCTCCTGTTGGAAAGCCTCCTGCAACCGCAATGGTTATGAGACTCTGGGTTTCACTTCGCTTTTTTAGGGATAGACCTGGAAAAGAGGGAATGCAGGGGCATGTTGTTTGTTGTACAGGGGGACCGACAATGAAAGATTTATTGGGTATGATTCAGCGACTCTTTCCATTGCGCGGAGTTTATTTGCTTCGTGTTCTGGTTGTATGCTTGATTGCATTCATGCAGGATTGTGCCGCACATCCCATCTGGAACCAATTTGAAAGCTCCAAAGGGGATGATTCGAATCTGGCACTTTTGGCCCTGGGTCTCGCCACATCGGGCACTGCACCTCTAAACCTCATTGGACTCGTGACCTCTCCTTTTGGGCCGGCCGAAGGGGTTACAGCAGCCGCCGATGATGACGGTGTGGGCAATGCAGCCAGGTTCAACAATCCGCATGGTATCGCCAGCGATGGGACATACCTTTATGTGGCAGAGAGCGGAAACCACAAGATTCGAAGAATTGATCTGGGTACTGGTTCGGTGGTCACCATCGCCGGCCCCCCTGCCGGTAGTAACGGTTTCGGCGATACTGACGGAGTAGGCACAGCGAGCCGCTTTCTGCTTCCCATCGGTATTACATACGGGAATGATACTCTCTACGTTGCCGACGGGGCAAATAACAAGATACGATCCGTTACCCTGCCTTCGGTCTCTGTTTCGACGCCGTTTGGTCCTGCGCAGGGAACAACAACCGGTGGTGACAATGACGCTACAGGTAATTCAGCTCGCTTCTCCGGCCCCTCTGGCATCGCCATAAGCGGAACCAATGTCTATGTGGTCGATCTCGGAAGCCACAGAATTCGGCAGATTGATCTCAATACAGGTGCAGTGACCACCCTGGTTGGTCCGGGTCCCGGTAGCAGTGGTACAGGCGATACGGACGGAGTGGGTACAGCCGCGCGCTTCAATGCTCCGCTATTCATCGCAATTGCGGGCGACTACCTGTATGTAACGGAGGGAGGCAACAATAAGATCCGGCGGGTGGAAATCTCCACTCGCACAGTCTCTACAT
Source organism: Leptonemataceae bacterium (assembly GCA_041984705.1). GTDB lineage: Bacteria > Spirochaetota > Leptospiria > Leptospirales > Leptonemataceae > UBA3465. The sequence continues at coordinate 3,788 of JBHIXQ010000195.1, forward strand.
TTGCCGGGCCACCAGAAGGCAGTACAGCCCCAGGTGATACGGACGGTACAGGCAATGCAGCCCGGTTCAATGGACCGGCGGGTATCTTATCTGATGGCACATACCTGTATGTTGCGGATAGTGGCAATCACCGAATTCGCCGCATAGAAATCGCCACCGCCGAAGTTACAACCTTGGCGGGCCCGGCTGCCGGCAGTTCTGGGATGGGGGATACGGATGGGACGGGAACCAATGCGCGGTTCAATGAGCCCCGCGGGCTGGCAACAGATGGGGTTTACCTGTACGTAACAGAATTTGAAAACGATAAGATTCGTCGGATTGAATAGAAGCTCTTGCTCTGATGGTACTACAGATTCACAGGCATTCGCAATCTTTCTTATTTCGACGGATTGAGGCCATGCAGCCAGCCCGGTCGCCTGCATCGCTTTCGTAGCAATTGCCCTGGAGCCCCCGGACAGTACCAGGAAATTCAATCCAGCTCCTATTGTATCCGCTTTCGCTTCATCCAGAGTTTCAGTCCGCCCTGGGCTTCTTTGCGAATCTTTCCCTGAACAGCGCCGGACCATCCCAGAAAGAGGCCACTGGCACCCAGAGCCATTCGGGCCCACTTCCATAGAGAAAAGCTGTCTTTATGATCTTTGATCTTGCCGTTTTCAAAAACAAACTTCGCCTGGATCTTATTTACAATCGTGCGGCCGGTCTTGCTGAAAGGATAGGTGGCTACCCATCGTGCGCTACCGGTGGATTCGTCCGCCTGAACATCAGAAAATTCTATTTTAAGATCGGTGGAGCGCTCCAGAAGCATTTTCCACATGGCTCCGATTTCCACTCCTTTCAAGTCCTGGAATACCGGGTCGTGAAAGGTAGCATCAGTAGCATAGCTATCGGCCATAGTCTGGCCATCTTTGTTCTGGAAGGCCGTGTAGAAGTTCTCGATCAGTGCCTTGTTTGTTTCTGCGCTCATAGCCACTGTGTAATGGATGCTAAATCCATGGCAACCTTTATCAGTCCTTTTCAATGCGGGTGATGAGCTTTCCCACCAAAAACAAAAAAAGGCCGACCAGATGGCCGACCTTTTTCTTTGCGGTAAGTTACCCCGGCATCAACCTTCTAGTTGGCCGGAGGAGTGATGGTTTTTAGCAGTTTGAGATCCCCTGCATTGAAAACCTGAATGGTGGTTGTATCTCCGGTGCCGGACTTTCCGGTAAGATAGATTTTCTCACCATAGAAAGTAATATCCGAGTTCTGGCTGATGGGATCTGAGCTCTTCGCATCCAGAGTCAGATCAGCATTAAAGCGGCCCAGGAAATAGGAGTTCCCTTCTTTTACGAAGGCGTAGATCTTTCCATCCTTGGTCACCATGGGCGTTCGCCAGAATACTTCTTCTGCCGACTGGGCCTTTTTCAGAAGATCCTTACCATTGATTACCACCAGATTGTGGCTGGAATCGTTGTGAGCCGATCCTTCATATCCGATGACTACCACTGACTCTTCGCCCAGACCTACAAATTCGCGTCCGCAAATGTTTGTGTAGGGGCTCTTTTCCAGAGCATCGTCTTTTTTAGGATCGATGGCCCACAGTTCATTGCTGTAGTGACCGCCTTCAATGTAGCGCAGGATTCGCAG
>JBHIXQ010000196.1:0-5411 GCA_041984705.1 Leptonemataceae bacterium
CTGCGAATTTGCGGGTCCTCTTCCAGGAAGTCCAGGTTACCCTCCTCCACGATTCTAGAAGCTAGCCCAAAGTCCTCTTCCGGAACAAAAATCTGAATAGGTTGAACAGAGGCCCCGATACCCTGGATGTGCTCTCCGGATAGATGCGCATCAATGCCGGCCTGTTCCATGAGATTGCATAGCATCTGCGCTTCGAACTCATTTGCGGATCTATAAACTTGCTTCACTTCTTCTCGCTCCAATGGAAGAACCATGGAAAGGGGATCTCTTCAGCTTTACAAGTAATTCCAATTCTCTATTTTATGCGGATTCCAGTATACCACGCGCTATGGGTCTGCTTCGCTTTTTCATTGTGCATTTTCCTGCAATTCAGCAATTAGAGTCAATCAATCGGGTCTAACCAATAAGCACATGGCCCATCATTCCCAGCAGAAATCCAAGAACAGAACCAAGTGTGGGGCTCCAGTGGCGTTCAAGCCTTGATTGAGGTGCGATATCCTGAAAAATCAAATACAGGATGCCCCCGCCTGCGAAAGCCACGGCAGCCAGAAGGATGCCCCCGCCAAAAGCCACCACTCCATGGATCAGTCTCTGTTTTCGGTCCGATTCGGGCAGGGACTCGGCCCGTGCCAGCAGTCCTCCCAGAAGAGCAGTAATTCAGTTACCCCAGGAGAACAATAACAGACTTAGTACAGGATTCATTGAGTTAATGGCTCTATTTGCGGACAGTCGGTGCAATCAAAAAGTGAACAAATACTGCGAAGACATTTGTTTTCATGATTTGGGTTCAATGTCTTGCGAGAGAGAATCCTCAATCATTCGCTTTCCCATGGATATGGCAGCATCAACGCTGTAGCCCAGCTTTTCATAAAAAGCTCGGACCTCCTGATTTTCTTCTCGAATCTGAAGATTGATTTTGGGACAGCCGCGTTCTAACAGTTTCCCTTCCAGGGATTCCATTAGCTTGCTAGCGATGCCAAGGTTTCGATACTCGGGATCTGTGGCCAGGTAGTTGACCCAGCCTCTGTGCCCATCGTAGCCACCCATGACAGTGCCCACCAGGTTCTCTTTCCAGACAGCCACCAGAAATAGCTCAGGGTCCACTTTGAGCTTTCGGTCAATATCAGCATCTGGATTATTCCACGGGCGAATAAGGCCTGCGCTTCTCCATAGTTCGCGCACATGAGCTCGGTCTTCGGGGCGAAACGGGCGGATAGATAGAGGCTCCAGATTTATTTTTTCCATTTACCTGTTTTCTGAACTGCGTCCATTGGCCGATGAACTATTTCGATGCGCATTCCAGACATGTATCTGCATCCAGCAAGTACAGGATTCGCGCCGCCGGGATTTCCTTTCCGCAAGTTCTACATTTCTGAAAGTCCGGCGAATCCAGCTCTTCCAATCGTTCCTGGATTCTCTGCTTCCTGGCACGCGCCGAGGCCAGGTTTGCTTCTGCCACACTTTTGTTCTGAATGGCATCCATTCTGGTGAGTCGACCCAGGGAAACATCCGGAGAAATGGGCTGAGTATCGTTTTCCAGACTCTGGATATCTACAGCCAGAGAGCTAATTTCATTTCTGGCTCGTTCTGTGAATTCCAATTTCTCTTCTTCGTTCAATCCTGCACTCCTTACTGTGGTATGGCCGCAGGCAAAGTGGCCGCGCCATGCGGGATTTGCTTGTAATCCTCTGTAGATTTCGAAAAGTTCGGTCTGTGCTCCGCTTCTGGCTTCCGATAATCCTGCTGATTACAGTTCTAACCTCTGCCTGCAACGAGCCAAGAACGATTCCACAGTCTGAACCTTTTTCCACTGGCTGGAGCTACGCGCCTGTTTCGAACCCCTCCAAACTTAAAGCTGATGATCAGTCGAATTTCGCTGTTCCCGAGGATTCTGAATTTCAGACCATTGGAGACGGAAGACCGCTGATTACTCTTCCGCGGGGGCCCTATATCCTTGGCTGGGAGGCAAGAACGGTATGGTTTCGTTCTCCTGAAATACCGTCCCTGGATTACAGGGATCCGGTGCTTTATTCGCCACTGGTGAACCAGAGTATTCGGTTATTTGCTCAGGGTAGCGGCGGTCTCGAAGAGATTTACCACTTTGGAGAGCCAGAGTTGGGGCCGGACGGTTTTGCAGGATGGCCCAATCATATTATTTCCCTGCCGCAGGAGCTGGAAGGAAAGAGAATCTATGCCCTGGTTTTTTCTGAAACACTGTCCGTTGCTGTGAGCTCTCCGGCCAATGCTCTGGCTGTGGGAGAGCGTGGCTATTTCGTAAGATCCATAATTCAAAAAGATCTGGCAAGAATCTGTCTGGGCTTTCTGTTCTCGTTCGCAGCCATTTTTGCATTGATCCTATATATACGGAATAGATCAGAAAAATTGCTGGGAGCTTTTGGCTTTTTCGCATTGCCCTGCGGAATCTACGTGATCAGCAATCGCACGGTAGAGTTGCAGCATCTGTTGCTGGATGCTCCTGTGTTATGGATGTATCTGGAGCATATATCTCTGGGGCTGGCGCCGCTAACGTTTGGCGCTTTTATGTGGCAGGCACTGCCATCCTCCAGAACGGTGCGATGGATTACTCTGACTCTGGGAGCCTACCTGGTTCTTGCTACGATACTGAACCTGTTCGGCGTACCACTGTACGAATTGCTGTATCCGTTTTTTTACATCACATTGCTTTCCTGTCTGGGGATTTCTGCCGTGATTATTGTGCAGGCCTTCCATAAAAACAGGGAAGCACGCATCATTCTGGTAGGACTCACTACGTTGATGATCTGTGCCATCTACGATATGCTGGGAGCACTGGGTCTCATATTCTGGCCTTTTCAGATTATTACCTGGGGATTTCTGGCCTTCCAGGTGTCTCTGGGAAGCATTCTCTATTTGAGATATACAGATACCCATCGTCAGCTCCAGCAATATTCCCACGGTCTGGAAGAAAAGGTGCAGGAAAGGACAGCCAGTCTGGACCGAACCCTGCGAGAAGTGCGGATGCTCAAAGAGAAACAGGATGGGGACTACTTCTTGATTTCGCTTCTAATGCATCCATTGAGGCCTCAGGATCTGCAATCCGGATCTGTCACTGTTGCTATGGAGCTCCAGCAAAAGAAACGATTCGAATATCGCGGAAGAAAGGCATCCATTGGAGGCGACGTCTGTCTCGCCAGGGAGATCGAACTTCAGGGTAAGCTCTATATCGCATTCATAAATGGCGATGCCATGGGAAAATCCATGCAGGGTGCCGGTGGTGCCGTTGTGCTGGGAACAACGTTTGGGTCTGCTGTGGAGCGCACCAAGCTTTCTTCGGCCGAGGCAAATCGAAGGCCAGAAACCTGGCTTCGGGATTCCTTTCGCGAGATGAATCGAGTGTTTCTATCCTTCGAGGGAAGTATGATGACTACCATGTTGCTGGGACTCATCGAGGAAAAGACCGGGAAGCTTTTCTATATAAACTGCGAACATCCTTTTGTGGCTCTTTATAGCAAAGGAGAAGCCAGCTTTCCGGAGCAAAAGCTCACTACGAAGCTGGGCCTGGCCCGGCCAGAAACAGAACCTGAAGTAAATCAATTGGAATTAAGATCCGGGGAAGCCCTGTGCATGGGCTCCGACGGAAAAGATGACCTGATCTTCACCGACGCTGACGGAACGGAAAAGCGAAATGCAGATGAAGGTCTCTTCCTTAGACTTGTTGCTGAATGTCAGGGAAATCCGGAAGCTATTCGAAAGTCCATAGCAGACCTGGGCGAGGTAACGGACGATCTTTCTTTGCTTACTGTGTACTATCAATAGCGAATATTTCATTCGCTTTTAAGAGTCCATGACCCGGCACCGGTTCGATGCTCATGGCTTCGCACCGGGTGTGAGGCTCATGGAATCAGAATGAGTTTCAGGGAGTCTCTTTCTCCAGTCTGGATGTGCAGAATGGGCATCTTGTGGCATCCAGCGAAATGGCCTGACGGCACTCCGGACAGGGTCTGGTGGTGGGTGCAGCAGGCTCCTCTTTTCTTCGCATAGAATTCATGCCTCGCACCACGAAGAAAAGCACCACAGCAACAATGAGAAAGCTGAGTATGGTATTGATGAACGTCCCGTAGTTGATTGTGACCGCGCCCACTTCCTGCGCCTGGGCCAGAGTAGCATAGGGTCCGGCGATTTCGCCATGTTTCAATACCCAGAATAGATTGGTGAAATCCACGCCTCCCAGCATCAATCCCAGGGGAGGCATTAGCACATCGGCCACCAGGCTCTTTACTACGGAGGTGAAGGCCGCCCCCAGCATGATGCCAATGGCCATCTCCACTGCATTGCCTTTTACAGCAAATTCCCTGAATTCCTTTATGAAAGCTTGCATGTCGGTCTTCTACTTTCTGCTGCTTCGGACATCCGTCAACCACAGAGTTGTTCCTCTCATTAAGAACTTCCGTTGGCAACCCTGGACGGCTTTGCTTTTTTGACTCAGTGTTTCGTTTGTTTCAATACCTCCGTTCCTATTCCGGCCGTCTGTCCTTCGCAGTAAGTTCCAGCGTATCCAACAAGATCCTGGATCTTATGCCCCCTCTACTTGTGGGCTGGGTCATTGACTCATTACAGGGGAATCCTCCTGAGTGGATACCGCCGGGAAACCCCTTCGAGCGAGCTTCCTTTCTTGCCATACTGGCTGTGCTGATTTTCCTTTTTGAAAGTCTGTTTCAGTGGATGTATCAGTATGGATTTCTGACGTTGGCCCAGAATCTCCAGCACTCCCTTAGAATTGACGCTTACGATAGATTGCAGAAAAGAGAAATCGCTTTCTTTGAGAATCACCGCGTAGGCGAAACCATGGCCATTCTGAACGATGATGTGAATCAGCTGGAGAGGTTTTTGAACAATGGCTTCAATGAACTCATTCAGCTGGCAACTCTGTTTATCTTTGCTGGCAGCGTACTTTTTTCCATATCCTGGGAGCTGGCCCTGGTTGGCCTTGCTCCTCTTCCTGTGATTGTTGCCGGAAGTCTCATATACCAGAGATTGATTTCGCCCAGGTATAAAAAAGTCCGAGAAGCAGTGGCTCGGTTGAGTAGCCGCCTGGAAAATAACCTGAGCGGAATACTGGTAATCAAGAGCTTCACAGCAGAGGCTTTCGAGTCAGAGAGATTGAGGTCCGTATCGGATGAATACCGGAACGCAAATTTCAATGCCATTAAACTGAGCGCATTGTATGTACCTGTGATTCGCATGGCGGTGGCTGTAGGCTTTGGCGGAGTCCTGCTTCTGGGAAGTTACTGGATTCTGGATGGCTCTGGCATACTCACTGTAGGTGAGCTGGTGTTGTTTTCCATGATGGTGCAGCGACTTCTATGGCCCCTGACTCAAATGGGCCGCACCTTTGACGAATACGAACGAGCATCGGTTTCTGCACATCGTGT
>JBHIXQ010000197.1:0-5401 GCA_041984705.1 Leptonemataceae bacterium
CATGCCTTCCCCTACTGGCTCATACAGAGGCCGGATTCTTGTAGCGATGGTATCCGCGGCACCTTCAATATTGCCGGCTCTAAGTTGAGCCAGGGAGACTTTAAAACCTTCATCTCTGAGCTTCGGGTAATCGTCTGACCATTTAGTGGCCAGACGGTCCTCTTCTGGCGTATGGTTTGTCTCCATGTATTGGGCCCAGACTTCATCAATGGTTTTCAGATTGCCTTCCACTTTGGCAACTTGTTCACGAACGTAGGCATCTTCGCCTGAAGCCACGGCCGAGGTAATGGCAATTCTGTTCCAGAGCATCAGGGCTCGAATCTTTCCCAGTTGTTCCAGAGGTACGGTTCGATCTTGATACACCGTACGAAGACTGGTGACCACATCATTCATTCCATAGAGTCCCAAAAAGCCAATGGCCAGTAGCAGGACGCTGAGCATGGTGAGCAGAACTCCCAGCTTTGCCTTCACGGTTAAATTCTTTAACATTTTGTTCTCCCGGTTGGTACCCTGCTCTTAGCCTCTCTCAGGATGCCGAATACATTTAATTCCTAAACTGAACCGCCGTATGGTATGATTGATTCCATACAGCTCATTAACTGGCTATCGCCTCTCTCTTTCCAAAGAAAGAACCAACATCCAGAATATAGGCAATCTGGCCGGTGCCCAGGATTGTAACCCCGCTCACTCCAGGAAGATTGCTCAGAACTTTGCCGCCTTTTCTTACCACCGTCTGGTACTCTCCCAGCAACTCATCTACCACCAGCCCTACGCGATTTTCCCCCTGTTGCAGCACAATTAGATCGTTTGCGCCGGGAGAGTGCATCTGAAAGGCTTCTGGTAGATTTACGCAGGGAACCACGTCCCCGCGAAGATTGATATAATTGCCTGCATTGCCGGTTCGCTTATGGGCCGAAAGCTCGGTGCATTCATACACCATGTCCAGAGGAACTACAAAGTGCACCCCTGCAGCGCGGATCAGGAACCCGTCGATGATTGCCAGTGTCAGAGGTAGTTTCAGCGTAATAATAGTACCTTTGCCTTCTATGCTCTTGAGCTGCACCGATCCGCCCAGGGATTCAATGCCCTGTTTCACTACGTCCAGCCCAACGCCCCTGCCGGAGTATTCATTTACGGTTTCCTTTGTGGAAAATCCGGGATGAAAGATCCATTCATGGAGCTGATCTGGATCTACTTCCTGCTCCTGAGTCATGATGCCTTTTTCCAGGGCACGACGTTTTACGGCATCAGCACTGACTCCTCGACCATCATCTTCGATTTCTACTACAACGTGGCCCATGTCCTGATAGGCTCTCAGCTCGATTGTGCCTGTTTCTGGTTTCCCGGATTGAATACGTTCCTCGGGGGTCTCCAGGCCATGATCGATGGAGTTTCTCACAAGATGGATCATGGGATCCTGAATTCGTTCAATAATGCTTCGATCCAGCTCGGTATCCTCCCCTTTCAATTTCAGCTGGATCTTCTTTTTGAGATTGAGCGAAGCATCGTGCACTACCCTGCGCATTTTCTGGAATACCGTACCTACTTCGATCATGCGCAAGCTCATACTCTGTTGCCTCAGGTCTTCAATGAGCCTTTCCATGGTATCGGTGGAAGCTCCCAGAGAAGCATCCTTGGAGGCCCGGGAGATTTGCTTTAAGCTCTGGGACTGAATGACCAGTTCCCCCACCAGGTTGATCAAAGCATCCAGACGAGTTGCATCTACGCGAAGCGTGCTGTGCGCTGAAACAACGCTTTCTGCCGAGGACTGGTTATCTCCGGACAGAGAAGCTTGCGACGATGAGCCTATTTTTTCTGTGCCGGGATATGCTGTAGTGGCCATTTCAGGGATGGGTTGAACCGACGGTGAAGCGGTCCCAGAACGGGCGGCATCGGTTAGTTTATCCAGAAATTCAACTGGGAAGGGCATGGCCTTCCAGATTTCCAGTAATCGATGACGATCTTCGGGAAGGGCTTCAATGGTTGATTCATAGTCGGCAAGTGAACTACTCGAATTGTGGATTCTCAAGATTCCATTTTCTTTGATAAATTCAAAGGCATCTTCCACCTCGACCCGGTCCTGAGAGCTTTCCAGTAGAATCTCGAAGCCATAATAGACCAGCTGCGGATCAAATTCGGAGACCGGAGGCAACTGATCGGCCACGGTAAATACGCATTCCAATTTACCCAGGTTTCGCAGGAAGCGAACAAAGTTCAGCGGATCCAGACCCGCTTTGCATGCATCCGCAGGTGGTCGAAAGGAAATATGAAAACGTCCTGGAAGGTGATCAAGGGAAGGTCCACTGGATATAGAAGGCTCCGATGTCGATTCTGCATACGGGGTCGGGGCCGACTCTGCGGATTCGAGCTCCTGGAGACGCTCGGCGATTTCATCCTTCAATTCCTGGTCTTTCTTTTCCACATCCTCTGGAATATGGCCGGTGGCCCCTTCGGCCAGTTCCGCTGTGGAAAGGGACTCAATATGGTCCCGGCAATTCAGCAACAGAGGTACGTCCGATGCACTGAACAATGCAGGATCGTATCTGAACTTATCAAGCAGGCTTTCCACAGTGTGTGCGAAAGACTCCAACCTGCGAGCCTGGAAGATACCTGAATTCCCTTTGATGGTATGCAAAGCTCGAAACAGTGCATCCAGTTCGGCAGGGGTGGTCTGCTGCTCCAGTTGAAAGAGACTATCCTCCACTCGGTCCAGAAGATCCCGGATTTCGATAACAAATGCTTTCTGGATCTCACTTAAATCCATGATTAAGACCCGTAAATGCTATATCGATTGCGACTATAGGTAAGTTCCAGCGAAGCTTTTTCCTGGGAAGACACCCGTACCTGATCCTTCAGAGAGCCCAGCACCCCTGCCAGGTCCATGATCTTGAGTACAGGGAGGGAATGATTCAGGATTCGACAAACATAACCTGCTTCGCTGCATTGTTTCTTGGCCATCAGCAGAACTTGAAGTCCGGCGGAATCCATTTTTTGGATCCCTGCTGCATCAATGGCTACGTTCCCTTCCAGATGGGATGCAAGAGATTTCCAGATTCCCGCCACCTGATCAATGGTCCAGGAACCTGTTGCGTTCAGTAGAACTCCCTGTTTGCTTTCCTGAGCGATTTCGAGCATCTTATATATCTCAAATTGTATCTCAATCCTGAGGACAGATCTTTTCCATCACGGCTACCAGCTGGCTGGGTGCGAAAGGCTTTACCAGCCATGCTCGGGCGCCGGCCATCTGGCCCTGTTGCTTTTTTTCCTCTTCGGACTCGGTGGTTAGCATGATTATCGGAGTAAACCTGGCGCTTTCGTAGCGGTCATCATCACGTATTTTTTCGATCATTTGAATTCCGTTAACGTTGGGCATGTTCAGATCGGACAGGATGGTATCGAATTTTTCCTTTTCCAGCTTATCCAGGGCATCCTGCCCATCTACGGCTTCCTCTACAACATAGCCTGCACCTTCCAGAGCCATCCTGGTAAAGCTGCGCATGGACTGAGAATCATCTATGATAAGTATCTTTTTGCTCATAAGGTTTCCTTCAAAGTTGGGTCAGATATACGACCAGCCCTCCATTCTTCTCTCCTCATTCCATAAGACGATGTCTGGATCTAAATTCTGACCCCGATGACACCGTACTTGCAAGTAATTTCTGGAATTCTCTAATTAGATTCCAGTAAATTGGAAGTGAGGTGCTACCGAGCTTCCAGGTTACTCTTCTCCGGTAGCTTTTGCGGTTGTTCTGCCGCTTTCTGAACCACCTCGTCCACCGTTTCCACTTCGCTGAGACTTAGAATCATTTCCGGATCTAGCAGTAAAACAAAGTCGTTGTTGATTTTCGCCACCGCTTCCAGATACTCAGCCTTTACCGCTCCCAGATCCGGTGGGGGATTGATATCTCTAGATTCCAGTCTAATTACCTGATCCACCGCATCCACAAGTAAACCCAGAATGGTTTCTGTTCCGTGGGGAGAAATACGTGTTACCAGGATACAGCTCTGAAACTCTGCTTCGGTTCCTTCTTGCCATAGACGTTCTTTTAGATCCAGCACGGGTACAATGGTACCCCGAAGATTCAACAGGCCGCGAATGTAGGATGGTATGCCCGGCACTCGTGTGAGTCTTCGGTTTTCGATAATTTCATCCAGGTATTCAATGGATACCCCCATAATCTGTTCTGAGCATTGAAAGGTAAGGATCTGTTTTTGTTCATTTACTTTCAAAACTTCTCGTAGCCTTTCTGGTTCAGATTTTCTGTAGAGGTAGCGGATGATTTCCCGAAGGTCCCTTTCTCTGCAGATGCAGAAGCACTGTCGTTTTCACGGCTGGCTTCCAGTTCTTCTCTCATCTTCTTCTGGGCTCTTTTGGATGCGCGCCCCTGTTCAATCTTGAAAAAGGCAAGGTTTTCGATCAATGCATCTGCCTGGCCGGATAGCTCCTCCGCCGTGGCTGCCAGCTCCTCTGCGTAGGAAGCACTCTGTTGCGAAACCTCACTCATCTGTTGGATTCCAGTGTTAATTTGTTCGGCTCCATCCCTTTGCTGCCTGGAGGAACTTGAGATTTCTACCACCAGATCAGCGGTTCTCTGAATCCTGGGTTGCATCTGCTCAATGAGCTTCCCGGCCTGCTCGGCTACATCCACAGAGTTCGAAGCGATTTCGCTGATTTCCTGCGCTGAAACTCTGCTTCGCTCGGCCAGCTTTCTAACTTCTGTGGCCACCACAGCAAAACCCTGTCCGTGCTGGCCTGCTCTGGCCGCTTCAATGGCTGCATTCAATGCAAGAAGGTTGGTCTGGTATGCGATTTCCTGAACCACATTGATCTTATCTGCGATCTGCTGCATTGCCTCCACGGCGCGTACTACAGCACTGCGACCATCCCTGGCACTACCAGCTGATTCCTGTGCGATCTTCTCTGTGAGTCCTGCATTTTCCGTATTCTGTTCGATACTGGAGGCGATCTGTTCCATGGTAGAGCTGCTTTCTTCTACATTCGCAGCCAGTTCCGAGGAGTTCTGGCTCATGGATTGGGCCGAGGAATTTACCTGCTGGGATACCTGATTCAGAATGGCTGCATTCTGGCGGACCTCCACTATTATGCCGGAAAGCTTGGATACCATGTTTCGCAGAGCTTCCATCAGGTTTCCGATTTCATCTCTGGAATTGACCGTAACCTGATGGGTGAGATCTCCCTCTGAAAGTCGATTCGCCAGTTCCACTGCCTGAGCCAGTGGATTTGTGATGCTTCGAATAATCAAAGCTCCCAGCAAGATCGCCATTAATACGCCACCTGCAATGGAACCGATTGCGATGTAGAGAATTACCGTGTATTCGGCCTCGGCAGCATGGAATAGTTCAGCAGCCACTCTGTCCTGGAGGGAAACCAGGTTATCCA
>JBHIXQ010000198.1:0-5372 GCA_041984705.1 Leptonemataceae bacterium
CGGTGTTTATATCTTTTTCGATTTCCTGAAATCCAGCGTTCTTCTTGCGAATGCAGGTCATCCTCCAGTTTTGATGGCAAAGAAAGGAGAAGAGTTCCAGGAAATAGAAACGTCCGGCAGTTTGATGGGAATGGGCATTCGAGAACCCACGGCAGAAGAAGTCCAAAAGGATATGAATACCGGAGATCGTTACCTTCTTTATACCGACGGGCTTCTGGAATACGAGACTACCAACGGAACCATCACGTTTATCGATGATCTGGCAGCCATGCTGGTTCCGATGGCCCATCAAGACTCGGAAACTCTGCTTACAAACCTAATACATGAAGTTCGCCGCAGACCCGATTTCCTGAGATTCAGGGATGATGTCCTGGTGCTTGTGGCCGAAATTCAGTAGATCAGTCACCGGCAGGCGGCAGGACCCGGCAACTACCTCTGGAAATCAGCTTCCCCTTTTGATTGGTCCAGGTGATCTTCATTTCCACTGCTTTCAGTCTATCCAGCTTCCTGGATACTTCCACTTCGCAGGTAATTGTGTCGCCGGGATACACTACGTCCCGGTATTTCTGGCTCACTTCCAGGGCTACTGTACCCAGGCCTGGCAGCTTCATCCCCAGTACCGGGGCTAGAAGAGATCCAGCGAGCCCTCCATGAGCAATCCTGGATCTAAACGGAGTGGATTTCGCATATTCCTCATCAACATGTACTGGATTGAAATCTCCGCTAATGCCAGCATAAAGATAGATATCCGTTTCAGTAATGGTCTTGGTGAAAGAAGCCCTGTCACCGATTTGAATTTCCTCAAAAGTCTTGCCTTTCTGATACACTGATGCCTCCTGTATTCAATGGAACGCCTGCATATTATTTTTCTGCGGCATTTGATTTCCGGTCTATTTATTTTGGCTTTGCCTTTCGTAGTTATTATTTCCCGGGGACTGCGAGACTATTCCGATCTTTTTGCCTTCTTGATTCGCCAGGCTCCAGTAATAGCGATCTGGATCCTGGCCATCCTGTTTACCGCTATTCTGGGCATTCGAAATGCTAGAAATCGAATCTGGGATGGAGTGGCGCGCAGATATCTGGAAATGGATCAAACAACTCTGGATTTGCATGCGGAGCGAAGGCTTCTGCTTCGCCTGTTTCTGAAATGGGGACGTTGCTTTCGCTGCCTTGCATTCTGGTATGGTGGCTTTATTTCGATTCTTTGCTGGGTATTCGCAATCTATGAATGGTCTCTGGCAGCAGGCACCATTCTAATACTCTATTTCTTCATCGTCGGGGCATCGCTTTCGGCGGCCTTCTCCGCACTCTATCTTCTATTTACCTACACAAAACACAGAGAAGATACGTCCCAGGATTTCTTCGGTTGAAATATTTCCCGTTAGTTCTCCGCAATGATGCAGGGCTGTATCCAGCTCCATTGCGCAGATTTCAGCCGGTGCATCTTCATCCCAGAGCTGGAGTAATTTGACCAGAGCCCCATCCATCTGCTGAAAATGATATCTGTGTCGCTCCTCCAGATAAAATGGATCCACAGACTCTGTCTCATCTTTCAAGAACCGGGACAACGCAGTTCTGAGCTCGTCCAGACCCTGGCCAGATTTGCAGGATAGAGGATAGATTCGATCTGCGGCTCGCATGGATAATTGCTCTCTCCACGCTTCTATACGGGAATCATCTGCTAAATCTATCTTATTCAGTATGTGCCATACAGGTCTCTGCGGAAAAGCAGGCTCGGGATACGGCTCCCGATTTAGATCGCAAACATGAAAGATGATAAGACTTTTTTCCATCTGTTGCTGCGATCGCTTCACCCCTTCCTTTTCTACAAGATCTTCGGATTCGCGCAGGCCAGCGGTGTCCACAAAGCGCACCGGAAGGCCACCCAGCTCAATCTCTTCACTTACAAAATCTCTGGTGGTACCTTCGATTTCGCTTACAATGCTTCTTTCCCAGCCAAGTATTCTGTTTAACAATGAGGATTTGCCAGCATTGGGAATTCCGGATAGAGCGACCTGCAGACCATCACTCAATCTGGCTGCACTACGGGAACGCTCCAGGATTTCGGATATGCTACTGCGAAGGTCCTGGACCCTTTTGATTGTCTGCTCTCTGGTCTCGAAGGTTAAATCTTCGGTGGAAAAATCCACTTCCGCTTCCGTCTCTGCTTTTAGATGTATCAACGCAGAGCGAAATCGAGAAATCATCCTCGTCAATTCGCCATCATATAGCTTGCGGCTGGCATGGAGTTCAAAGACAGATCTTGCATCGATGATGCTTCGCACGCCTTCGGCTTTCAGTAGATCCACTTTTCCGTTTTGAAATGCTCTTCTAGTAAATTCTCCCGGATGAGCGGGTCGAATTCCCAGAGAATCACATGTAGAAAGTATAAAATGCCGGGCGATTACCGGATTTCCGTGTAGAGAAACCTCCAGTACATCTTCGCCCGTATAGGAACCGGGTGATGCAAAGAACGTAAACAATCCATCGTCCAGAATTTCGGGTTCCGGAGGCGAATCCTCTGACTCTTCTGATACGAAGCGGTCCGATTGGTTCACCGATTTCTCGGACTTCACTGGCACAGAAGACCGGGAATTATCGGCTCGGCTAAAAGGAGATTCCAGAACAAAGCATCGGTAAGCTTTTCCGGATTGCAAATAACCGGAATCAGAATTCAAATGCCGGGCATAGGTGCGTTTTTTCGCATCCAGAAAAAAGGCCTCTATTACCTTTCGGCAAAGAGGCCCGGAGAAGCGAATTAGAGCAATGGCTCCCCTGCCGGGAGCACTTGATAAAGCTACGATTGTATCTTCGATTACTCTTCTCCTTCGTCCTCGTAATACTCTTCTTCGTAGTATTCCTCTTCGCCTTCTTCTCTGAGTATGACTACTCGGACACGCTTGTAGAGACCGTTTCCCTCGGAACGAGTCGTAACTCTTGTATCTTCTTCCAGCGTCAAATGCACAATCCGTCTTTCGTAAGGATTCATGCTTTCCAGAAGCACGGATCGTCCGGATTTTGCCACTCGATCGGCCACCGATTTGGCCAGCTTGTTCAGTTTCTTCTTGCGACGCTCGCGATATCGAGCTACATCCACAAGGATTCGCTTCTTGCTTTTCAGTTCAGGAGTTACCAGAAGATTGAGTAGAAACTGTAGAGCATCCAGAGTTTTGCCCTGGCGCCCAATCAAAATGCCCGAATCCTCGGAATCGATGTGAGCGATATAGTTCTCTTCTGTATCTTCAAAATCCTCGATGTCCGCATCGATTCCCATCTTATGAATCAATGTTAAAAGCACCCCTTTTATCAGGGCTGCGTCGCCTGGCTCACCTCTGGTTTTAACTCTTACTACCACAGGCTTCCGAGCCATCATTCCGAACAGGCCGGCTCCCTCGGTTTCAAAATCCAGCTCTTCCTCTGGAATTCCCAGAATCTCGGATGCTTTCTTCTGAGCATCCGACTTGTTCTTGGACTCTATTTCTAGAATGTAATTCATCCCTGTACCCTATTAAATGATTTCAAGTTTTCACCGTTACGGGATCGTCCATCTTGTTGGCAGCTATCTGCCAGATGATCGAGATAATATTCTGCACGGTCCAGTACAGAGTTACTCCACTGGGCATGGACCAGAAAAAGAAGATCATGATCACTGGCATAAAATACATCAACATCTTTTGCTGTGGGTCTGAAACCACGGTGGTGAATCTCTGCTGGAGGATCTGAGAACCGATCATAAACAGGGGAAGAATGTTGATGTGAAAATTCTGCACAAAGAATAGATCTTTGATCACATAAACCGTATCTGGCTGGGAAAGATCATTCATCCACAGAATAAATGGACTGCGCCATAGCTCCATAGACTCAGAAAAGGCGCTGTAGAGTGCAATAAAGACCGGCACCTGAATGAGCATGGGAAGACAGCCCTTTGCAGGATTCACATTGTTCTCTTTATAGAGAGCCATAATCTTCTTCTGCTTTTCCTGAGGATTGTCCTTAAACTTTTCGTTGATCTTGTCCATCTCGGGCTTCAACGCGCTCATCTTTTTCATGGACTTTACCTGCATCTGGTTTAGAGGCCAGGTAATGAGCTTGAAGCTTACTGCAATAATGATGATGGCCCACCCGTAGTTTCCGATCAAGTCGTAGATCTGGCGCATTAGCCAGACAATTCCGTCGCGTATCTTGGAAAAGATGGCCAGAAAGGACGATGTATAGATTACATCTCTGGCTTCTTCGTCCGGCTCAGACATTCCGAACTCAGCCTGCATCAACGCTATGTCTGCGAATTTATGAGCCTCGTCACTTCGGACCCCCACATAGATCTGATTATCCAGAATCAAAGCATCTCTACGCTTTTGTTCCACTCGAACCAGTTCTCTGGTATTTCGAGGAGCTGCTTTTTCACCTGTGCCCTGCACCTCTGTGGCAAAGCCAGGTAATTCTACAGGACCGCCATCCGACGGCGCCAGACGAAAGTCATTGAATACTGCTGTGAAGGTGGCTCGCCCTTCCGGAGATACCTTCGCCTTTTGCACCACTCCATCCGGGCGATGCAGAGGATTTTCTGGGTTCAGAAAGTGGGAGTAGGCCACCAGAAATCGGCTACTGGAGCCCATAAATTCCAGAGAATTGTTTTTCTCCGTGTAGGCCTGGTATGGTCCTTCCGGCGCACTGCTGCAGGAGAAGAAGCTGCCGCCAGATCCACCTACACCCTGTGTTTGATTGAGCGAATCATTGTAGTAGAAAAAACGCCCGTAGGATTGCAGTACCCGGTCATTCTCTGAAACCGGAGGGGGGCCCAGATCGCCGAATGTGCGAAAGAATAGATCGCCACCCAGCACGAAAGGCTTCTTTTCCAGGTTTCGAATTACAGTAATCTGTCTGAAAAAGCTCTCACCCTGAAAGAAGCGAAAGACCTTTACGAGCTCCAGTTTATGGTTCAGAAATGTTACTGGCAGAGCAAAACGGACTTCCGTCACCTTTCCCAGGTTTACCGGACCCTCCATTCTAAACTTTCCAGAATTGAGCAATGGCTTACCCAGGCGCTCTTCCAGCGGAGGACTGTAATACAGATGGGGTTGAAAATCCATCCCAAAGCCTCTGGTTACCTCCAGAGCCTGGTATTTTTTCACCAGCGGATCATCGGATTCTTCGATTAATGATTCCGGAACATGCAGTTCTTTGCTCTTCTTCAAGTAAAGGCGGGCAATCCGACCACCTTCTGTAGTAACAACAAAAACAGCTCGATCGGTTTCGATAATGGTTTCATCGCCGGATCCACTGGAAAATTTGAAATCGTTCCTTTTTTCCGCCGGTACCAGGGGTGCATTCCCTTCCGGGGCCGATTCTTCATCGCCGCCCATGAACTGGAA